>CAYXXQ010000397.1:0-3200 GCA_964469075.1 uncultured Rhodobacter sp. | reverse complement strand
TATTGGGCCGGGTATGCCGGGGCGGCGGTCGGGCTGAAAACCTGGGTTGCGCAGCAGGCCGGGGACTTGCCGGGGCCAGCGTCGATTTCCAGCTATCCTGGCAAAGATGCACTGCTGGCTGATCTGGCCGGGGATCTGGCGGCGGCACTTGGCAATGGGGCCGAAAACCCCAATGCGATTATCATTGGCGCCAATGGCCGGGTCGGCACGGGGGCGGCGGATTTGTTTGAAGCGATGGGGCTTCAGATCACCCGCTGGGACATGGCCGAAACCGCCAGCGGCGGGCCGTTTCCTGAGATTTTGGCGCACAGCATTTTCGTCAATTGCGTGCTGGCGGGGCCGGGCATTCCGGTGTTTGTGCCGAAATCCGCGCTGTCAGCCAAGCGGCGGTTGCGGGTGATTGCCGATGTGTCCTGTGACCCCAACTCGGACTACAACCCGATCCCGATCTATGACCGGGCCACCAGTTTTGATGATGCGGTGATCCGTGTTGCCGATGATCCCTATCTGGATGTGACGGCGATTGACAATCTGCCCTCGATGCTACCGGTTGAAAGCAGCCTTGACTATGGCCAGCAATTGCTGCCGGCCTTGCTTGCGCTTGACCGGATTGATCTGGGCATCTGGGGTCGGGCGAAAACCATCTTTGACAGCAATATCGCAGCGCTTTGAAAGGCATCGACATGAAACATATCCATTGGGTCGGCACCGGCCTTTCCGCCATTCCCGGCCTGCGCCGGTTGATCGAAAATGGCCATCAGGTGACGGTCTGGAACCGCTCGGTTGACAAGGCGCAAGCAGCGGTTGGCGATCTGACCGGCGATATTCGCGCCTTTTCGATGGCGGCGGTCAGCGCCGCGCTGACACCCGGCGACGTGCTGATTTCGATGCTGCCGGGGGAATGGCATGTGCCGCTGGCGGAGCTGTGTCTGGACAAGGGCGCGCATTTTGTCAGCTCGTCCTATATTGCGCCGGAGATGCGGGCTTTGGATGATCGCGCCAGGGATGCCGGTTTGTGTCTGGTCAATGAAGTCGGGCTTGATCCCGGGATTGACCATTCGATGGCGCATTGGCTGGTTGCGGATTACCGGGCATCGGCGAAGTATGACCCAAGTGCTGACATCAGCTTCACGTCCTACTGCGGCGGTGTGCCGAAGTTTGAGAACCCGTTTCGCTACAAGTTCAGCTGGTCGCCGCTGGGGGTTTTGAAGGCGCTCCGCTCCCCCTCGAGGTCAATAGCGGACCATGCTGAGTTGAACGTTGCAAGGCCTTGGGATGCGATCAGCAGCTATCTGGCACCCCTGGACGAGGCGGAAAGTTTTGAGGTTTACCCGAACCGCGATTCGCTGCCGTTCATGCAGGATTATGCCTTTGATCCAACCTGGCCGGTCAAACAGTTTGTGCGCGGCACGTTGCGGCTGAACGGTTGGGCGGATGCGTGGGCGGATGTCTTTAAAGAGGTCGAGACCCTGACCGGCCCTGCGGGTGACGCGCGTTTGCAGGAGATGTCGGATCAGTTCTGGGCCGAAAACTCCTATGACGCCGGAGAGCCGGATCGCGTCATCATGTGCGTGGCGCTGAAGGCGGAAAAGGATGGTCAAGTGATCTATCAAAAGACCTATGCGATGGATGCGCATGGCAATGAGGCTGGCACTGCGATGGCGCAGCTTGTGTCGATCCCGCTGTCGCTGGCGGTTGAGGCGGTGCTGAACGGCGAAATCGCGCCCGGCCTGTCGGCAGCCCCGGCTGATCCCAAGCTGGTGGCCCGTTGGATGGAAACCGTCGGCGGGCTGGCGCAGCATCTTGAGATCGTCGATCATCTGGCCTGACGCCCGTTTGACGCATATCAATACCTTTTTCGTGGCCCATTCGTAAGGTTGGGGCCGTGAAAGGGGATTGATATGACTTATGCAGATTGGATTATTCAGGGGCCTGGATGGGCCTTGGTGCTATATCTTTTGGTGACGCAATGCACCTCTGCAATCAGTTATGGTTTTGGCGTCAGGTACGGATTTCAGGAGCCGGAAAGCCGGATCACGGCCATCGGCACTGCCCTTTTCTGGGGTTTTGCGCTGGCGGATCTGGTGTTTTACGCGCCTTTGCTGGCGCTGGCGCTGGTCGCGGATCTTCTGAACTGGGCGGCAAGCGACGCGCTGCTGGGCGCGGCCCTTGGCGTTACGGTTTACTGGCCGATTGTCTGTTTGGCGACGGTCAAACGGGCGCGCGGGGTTGAGAACTGGCATCTGCCAAAAGAGGGCCAGTATTGGCTGGCTCTGCCGGCGATCATCCTGTGGGGCCTCGTATCTTTGCTGCTAATTTTGGCAGGCTTGACATGAGTGCCGCGCTCATTGTGCCGCCTGTGACATGGTTTCAGCGGCTCGCCCTGATGCAGGGGATTGTGGCGCCGGTGCTGTTTGCTGCGATCGCGATTGTCGGCGGTTTATACCACCCAGGCTACAGCCATCTAGCGCAGGCGATCAGCGAGTTGACGGCGGCGGGGGCGGTGAACAAACCCACCCTCGATATCGCTTTGCTGCTGATGGAGGGGCTGACGCTGGTGTTTGGGCTGGCCTATGCGCAGGCGGTCCGGCAGGGCGGTTGGCAGTTGCGGGCAAGTGCCTGGCTGATCGTGCTGATCGCTGTGATCGGGTTTGGATTTGCCCGATATCCGATGGATCAGATCGGCACGCCGATGACGCCGGACGGGTGGATGCATCTGGTGATTGTCAGTGCTTCGGCAATCTCAGCCATCGCTTCGGTCGTGTTGGCGGCTTTGGGCTGGGGGCGGCTTGGATGGCGCGGGGATATGTTGCGGCGGCTCTGCTGGACGGTGGTGCTGATCATGCTGGCCAGTGGCGGTATTTCGGCCCTTGTTGGGGTCAATGGCTGGCCGGGGATTGGCATTTGGCAGCGGGTCAATACCGGGGCATTCAGCCTGTTTCAGATCGCAACTGTGTTGGTGCTGCTGCGGTGGCGGGCAGCTTAGCGACTGTCAGGTTTGACCACGTGATACAGGTAATATTCCCGCGCGCCGCTATCGAAATCGCGAAAGATGACGGAGCCTTTGGTTCCGGCCCATAGGCCCGCCAGACGCTTTGTGCCGCGTGGGAAGCGTTTTTGGATGCCCGCGTGCCGCCGGTCATGATCCAGCCGCAATCCGCGCAGGATGTTGGCGGTGATGTCGCGGGCGACGGTGATTT
>CAYXXQ010000396.1:0-3214 GCA_964469075.1 uncultured Rhodobacter sp. | reverse complement strand
CCGGATGGGCTTTTTTCCAAGTCCCAGTCATAGCCGAACAACAGGTCGAAATAGCCATTGTCCCATTTGATCGGATTGGCCGTCCAAGCGCCCTCAACGCCGCTGGTGGTGGTATCGTCGCCCTTGCCGGTGCCAAAGGAATTGATCCAGCCAAGGCCCATTTCTTCCAGTGGGGCGGCTTCGGGTTCGGGGCCGACAAGGGCCGGGTCGCCTGCGCCGTGCGCTTTGCCGAAGGTGTGACCACCGGCCACAAGGGCGACGGTTTCTTCGTCATTCATCGCCATGCGTGCGAACGTGTCGCGGATATCCCGGCCCGAGGCCAGAACGCTGGGCTGGCCATTTGGGCCTTCGGGGTTGACGTAAATCAGGCCCATTTGCACTGCGGCCAGTGGGTTTTCAAGCTGCCGATCACCTTCATAACGGGCATCACCCAGCCACTCGGCCTCGGCCCCCCAATAGATGTCTTCTTCCGGCTCCCAAATATCGGCGCGACCACCGGCAAATCCGAATGTTTCGCCGCCCATTGATTCAATCGCGCAATTGCCGGCCAAAATCATCAGGTCAGCCCAGGAAATCTGGTTGCCGTATTTCTGTTTGATCGGCCACAGCAGCCGCCGCGCTTTGTCCAGATTGCCGTTGTCAGGCCAGGAATTCAGCGGCGCAAACCGCTGGTTGCCGGTGCCGCCGCCGCCGCGACCATCGGCGGTGCGGTAAGTGCCGGCACTGTGCCAGGCCATGCGGATGAACAGGCCACCGTAATGGCCGTAATCGGCCGGCCACCAGTCCTGGCTATCGGTCATCAGCGCGTAGAGGTCTTTTTTCAGCGCCGAAAGGTCAAGTGTCTTGAACGCTTCCGCGTAGTTGAAATCGTCGCCCATCGGGTTTGATTTCGGCGAATGCTGATGCAGGATCTTCAGGTTCAGCTGATTTGGCCACCAGTCCCGGTTCGACCGGCCCCCGGCATTGGTGTGCATAACCGGGCAGTTGTTGTTGCCGTCCATGATTTCTCCTGTTGGTTTGTTTGGGTTTCTGGCGACTTTTTATAATGATTCTAAGTTTGTCTCAATGGATGATATCAGCCCTTGCGGCGATGGCATGGGGGATATGCGGAAAAAGGCGGGACAAAGCGTGCGAATATGCCTATAGAAACAGGCAAGTGAGGTGATTATGCGCGATTTGAAAATTCCTGCCGAGCGGCATCCCGAAAAGGCCCATAAGGCTGACAAAGCCCAGCCGAAGAAACCCAGTTGGATCCGGGTGAAGGCGCCAAATTCTGCCGGCTACCGCGAAACCCGCAACATCATGCGGGACAATAATCTGGTGACGGTTTGTGAAGAGGCCGGTTGCCCGAATGTCGGCGAATGTTGGAGCCAGGGCCACGCCACGATGATGATCATGGGCGAGATTTGCACCCGTGGCTGCACGTTTTGCAACATCGCCACCGGGCGGCCTGACGCGCTGGATGTGTTTGAACCCGGCCGGGTTGCCGATGCAGTGGCCAAACTGGGGCTGAAACATGTGGTGATCACCTCGGTCGATCGGGATGATCTGGCCGACGGCGGCGCGGATCATTTCGCCCAGACGATCCGCGCGGTGCGGCATCGCAGCCCCGGCACGACGATTGAGATTTTGACCCCGGATTTTCTGAAATGCGCACCTGAGGTTCTGGAAGCCGTGGTCGCGGCCAAGCCGGATGTGTTCAACCACAACCTTGAAACCGTGCCTGGGCTTTACCCCGAAGTGCGGCCAGGCGCGCGTTATTTCCACAGCCTGCGCCTGCTTCAGCGGGTGAAGGAGCTGGATCCGTCGATTTTTACCAAATCCGGCATAATGGTCGGGCTGGGCGAAACGCGGCCGCAAGTGTTGCAGGTGATGGACGATCAGCGCGCAGCGGATGTCGATTTTCTGACCATTGGCCAGTATCTGCAACCGACGTCAAAGCATCACGCGGTGATGGATTTCATCACGCCTGAGGATTTCAAATCCTATGAAAAGGCGGCGTTTGGTAAAGGGTTTTTGATGGTGTCGGCGACGCCATTGACCCGCTCAAGCTATCATGCGGGCGATGATTTTGCCCGGTTGCGCGACGCGCGGCAGAAAATGCTGGCGCGTTAACGCAAGATCCGGCTGCGCGGGGTGTTTGGTGTCAGGGCGTCGGGCCAGCCCCAGATTTGTTCGATGCCGTAAAGCAAAAGGCAGACGCCGATCACCGCCAATATCAGCACGACCCTTTTGCCTGAAGGCGGGTTGCGCGCCCAGCGGCTGGCGCGCAGAAACCAGAGCGGGTTCATGGTATTGCCCCGGTTATTCCCATTCAATCGTCCCCGGCGGTTTTGAGGTGATGTCGTAGGTCACGCGATTGATGCCCTGCACCTCGTTAATGATGCGGGTTGCGGTTTCGCCCAAAAACTCATGGCTGAAAGGATAATAATCCGCCGTCATCCCATCGACACTGGTGACAGCCCGCAATGCACAGGCAAAATCATAGGTGCGGCCATCGCCCATCACGCCGACGGTGCGCACCGGCAGGATGGCGACAAAGGCTTGCCAGATGTCATCATAAAGTCCGTGCTTGCGGATCTGGTCGATATAAACCGCATCAGCTTTGCGCAGGATTTCCAGCTTTTCGCGGGTAATCTCACCCGGGCAGCGGATCGCAAGGCCGGGGCCGGGGAACGGGTGGCGACCGACGAAACTGTCGGGCAGGCCAAGTTCGCGGCCAAGCGCGCGGACCTCGTCCTTGAACAGCTCGCGCAGGGGTTCGACCAGTTGCATATCCATGCGTTCGGGCAGGCCGCCAACATTGTGGTGGCTTTTGATCGTGACACTTGGGCCACCGGAAAAACTGACGCTTTCGATCACGTCGGGATAAAGCGTGCCCTGGGCCAGAAATTTCGCGCCGCCCACGGATTTGGCATGTTTTTCAAACACATCAATGAACAGCTTGCCGATGATCTTGCGCTTGGTCTCGGGGTCGGACTGGCCGTCTAGCTGGCCTAAGAATAATTCTGTTTCGTCTGCATGGATCAGCGGGATGTTGTAATTATCGCGAAACATGCCAACAACTTCGTCGCTTTCACCCATGCGCATCAGACCAGTATCGACGAAAACGCAGGTCAGTTGATCGCCGATTGCCTCATGAATTAGGACCGCCGCGACAGAGCTGTCGACGCCACCTGACAGGCCGCAGATGACCTTGCCATCGCCCACCTGA
>CAYXXQ010000395.1:0-3216 GCA_964469075.1 uncultured Rhodobacter sp. | reverse complement strand
GTGGTCCTCCGCGATCAATACGATGACGGCGGTGTATCCGGTGGCACGCTGGTACGGCCGGGGCTCAAGCTGCTGATGCAAGACATCGAGGATGGTCTGATCGACGTGGTTGTCGTTTACAAGATCGACCGCCTCAGCCGTTCACTGGCCGACTTTGCCAAGCTGGTCGAGGTCTTTGACCGCACCGGCGTGACCTTCGTTTCCGTCACCCAGCAGTTCAACACGACGACCTCAATGGGGCGGCTGACACTGAACATTCTGCTGTCGTTTGCCCAGTTCGAACGCGAGGTAACCGCCGAGCGCATCCGCGACAAGGTGGCCGCCAGCCGCAAGAAAGGCATCTGGATGGGTGGGGTGCCGCCCTACGGCTACCGCGTCGAGAACCGCAAACTGATCATCGAAGAAGAGCGCGCAGAGCATGTCCGTTGGATCTTTGCGCGCTTCGTCGAAATCGGCTCGGCCACGGAACTGGCACGCCAAATGGATCAACGCGGACTTCTGACCCCCAACGGAAACAGGATGGACAAGAAGTACCTTTATCGGCTGCTGAACAACCGCGCCTATATCGGCGAGGCCGTCCACAAGGGCGACAGCTACCACGGCGAACACAAGGCAATCCTGGAGCGCGATATCTGGGACAAGGTTCATACGATCCTGCAGGAAAGCCCCCGCAAGCGGGCGGCCAATACGCGCGCCGACACACCCGCACTACTCAAGGGGTTGATCTACGGGCCTGACGGTGCAGCGTTCTCGCCGACCCACACACGCAAACGCGGCAAGCTTTATCGCTACTATGTCAGCCAGACGATCCTGAAACATGGTGCAGGATCCTGCCCGATAGGCCGCGTTCCGGCCGCCGAGATTGAAGCCGCCGTGATTGATCAGGTCAGGGCGGTGTTTCGTCAGCCAGAAATCATCGCCAGCACTTGGGAAACGGCGAAGGGCCACTGTCGCGACATCACACTCGACGATGCGCGCAAAGCCCTGCAGCAATTCGATCCGCTGTGGGATGAACTTTTCCCTGCCGAGCAGGCGCGCATCATCGCATTGGCTGTTGAGCGCGTCGAGATTGGCACCGATGCCATCCACGTCCGGATGCGCATCGATGGTCTCGCGGAGCTGGCCCACGAACTGCGGAACAACACCAACAAAGAGGCGGAAGCCGCATGAGCAAGAAACCTGTTCTCTCGGAAACCGTAACCGTCACGGTTCCATTCCGCATTGCCAAACGCGGCGGCCGCAAAGAGATCCAACTGCCGCCCGGCACAAACAATCACAGCCCAGACTACACGTTGATCAAGGCCGTGGCGCGCGCCTATCGGTGGCGCCGGATCATTGAGGGCGGCGAAATGGGGACGATCGCCGAACTGGCGGAGCATGAGAAGATCTCGCCATCATATCTGACGCGCGTCATGCGGCTCACCTTGCTGGCACCCGACATCATCGAAGCCATTCTGGACGGGAACCCACCGTCCGTTGGCATGTCAGAACTGCTTGATCCGATGACGCCCATTTGGGCTGAGCAGCGGGCCGAGCTTGGCTACCAAAGCAGGTGATGGCCTGAATGGAGATCACGGAAAGCCATTCCAAAACAATAGGTTGGAACGGCTTCCGATTGGCCAGTTTGGCCGAAACGATCATCATCCTGTCAGAGACTGTTGGGTGCGAGTCGATGGAGCCATTCGCGCGACTCCGCTCGGAACAGAAAGCAGCGGGACATTTTTTTGATTCAGTTTCAGCAAGTTATTGAAACCGTAGTGAAAAATGCGTGGTTAACAGGTCCAGAGAATATAGGGGCGAGAGAACGCGATTGTGGGGCTCCAGAGGCCAAAACAGCAAATCCCGGGGAACCGGGGCGGAGCTATAACCCTCGAAAATAACGGAAAAATTTAAAAACCTCGCGTTTCGGAGACAGGGTCCAAAAGGCTGGGTGGCGGAGAGAAAGGGATTCGAACCCTTGATACGGTTACCCGCATACACACTTTCCAGGCGTGCGCCTTCAACCACTCGGCCACCTCTCCATCACTGGCGGGAACATACACGTAAGTGGTTGAAGATCAAGCGCTTGCATCACACAATTGTCACTGCCTTGCCCACTTGCAAGTTTATCTGCGTGTGACAACATAGGATGAAGTATCCAGATACAGGAAAAGGGACTACACCCATGTTCGGTTTTGCCCGCAAGACGCTTGAAATGCCGTCAGCCGAAGACGCGCTGCCCGGCCGCGCCACGCCCATCCCGACAGCCGCGAAACACTTCGTCAACGGCAACCCGCTGAAGGGCCCCTACCCGGCAGGCCACGAGATCGCCTACCTGGCTTTCGGCTGCTACTGGGGGTGCGAGCGTGAATTCTGGATCAGGCCCGGCGTGTGGGTGACCGCCGTCGGCAATATCGGCGGCACGACGCCGAACCCCACCTATGACGAGGTCTGCTCGGGCCGGACCGGCCATGCCGAAGCGGTCATGGTCGTGTTCGATCCGGCAATTGTCTCCTACGATCAGATCCTGAAATATTTCTGGGAAGCGCATGATCCGACGCAAGGCATGCGACAGGGCAATGACACGGGCACACAGTACCGCTCCGGCATCTACTGGGTTGATGAGGCGCAACGCGATGCGGCGCTTGCCTCAAAGGCTGCCTATCAGAAAGCCCTGGACGCCAGGGGCTACGGGTCGATCACCACCGAAATTCGCGAAGCCCCCGAGTTCTACTTTGCCGAGACCCACCACCAGCAATACCTGGGCAAGAATCCGACCGGCTATTGCAGCCTTGCCGGCACCGGCGTGACGTGTCCGGTCGGGGTTGGGGTGGAAGCCTAGTTTATACCGTTCACGCGAGTTGGTTGGTTTATGCCGCTCACGCAAGCAGCCTGACGGCTGCGCTCCGCTGGGGCGCACTTCGTGCGACGCGCAGTCGCGCTTGCCTCGGCACGTGCCGTGCCTCGGAGTGGAGTTCATCGCTGTCGTCACCCCCGTGAAGACAGGGGTTCCGTACTATTTGTGGCACTCCATCCTCACCGCTACTGGATCCTCGGGACAGAGCCCGAGGATGACAAATATACCAAGCCGAAGCCATTCTCATCTGTCTTCCTCGGGCTTGTCCCGAGGACCCACAGCACTGGTTGCAGTGATGAACTCCAATCCGAAGCACGGTACGTGCTGAGGCAAGGCCGACCGTCCGTCATGCGAAGCTTGCCCTAGAGGAGCGCAGCCGA
>CAYXXQ010000394.1:0-3216 GCA_964469075.1 uncultured Rhodobacter sp. | reverse complement strand
GCGCATACCTTGCCGCACGCATCCACTCCACCGCGACCGAGCCACAGCCACAGCCGACATCCCACAACAGCGCCCCCCGCATCGGCATCAGCTTGGCCAGCGTCGCCGCCCGCACCTCCTGCTTGGTCATCGTGCCGTCATGGGCAAACAGATCATCCGCCAGCCCCGGCACACGCGGCATCAACGCCGCATCAGGGGCTGCAATACACTCAACCGCCAGTGTGTTGAACGCGGGCACATTATGCGCCCAACTTTCCGCCAGCCCGTCAAACCGCACCTCATCCGTGCCACCCATCGCCGCCAGCACCGTCATCCGGCTTTTGCCAAACCCGCGCGCAGTCAGAAACCCGGCGATCTGCGCGGGCGTATCTTCGCCGGTGGTCAGGATCAGCAACCGCTGCGTCGGCTGGATGAACGCGATCATCTGCTCCACGGGCCGTCCATGCACCGTCAAAGTCTCAAGATCAGCCATCGACCAGCCCATCCGCGCCGCCGCAAGCTGAAACGCCCCGACCTGCGGATGATAGGTAATCTCGGCCGGATCAATCGTCCGCCCGATCCGCGCCCCGACCGAATACCACAGCGGATCGCCGGTCGCCAAAACCACCACGCGACGACTCCTATGGCCCTTCAAAACCTCGATCAGCGCATCAAAAGGCGAGGGCCAGGCCACTCGCTCCGCCTGAATATGCTCCGCCAAACGATGATGCCGATCCCCGCCAACAATCACCTCGGCGGCCTCAACAACGGCACGGGTCGCAGGCGACAGCCCGTCAAGCCCATCCTCGCCAATCCCGACAATATGCAACCAGGGCACCGTCATCCCCGCCCCCTGACATCATTGTTCCAAAAACACTCAATCCCAAGACCAAACCCCAAACACAGCCGACAGATCATGGCCGCTCCTCCGGCAAACCCGCCGCCAGTGCATTCACCGCCGCCGAGGCGATGGCCGACCCGCCGCGCCGCCCGCGCAGGGCCACAAACTCACAGCCGCGCGCATCCGCTGCCAGCTCTGCCTTGCTTTCAGCAGCCCCGACAAAGCCGACCGGAAAGCCCAGAATAACCGCCGGTTTCGGCCAGCCCTGATCCAACAACTCCAGCAAATGAAACAGCGCCGTCGGCGCATTGCCAATCGCCACAACGGCCCCTTCGATCCGGTCGCGCCAGAACTCCACCGCCGCCGCTGACCGCGTATTGCCGATCGCAGCAGCCATCCCCGGCACCCGCGCATCATTCAATGTCACGACCACATCATTGCCGCTTGGCAAATACCGCCGGATGATCCCGGCCCCGACCATTTCGCAATCACACAACACCGGCGCACCGGCCCGCAAGGCCGCTTGCCCGGCGGCAAACGCCCCTTCGGAAAACGCCAGCCGATCCGCGATTTCAACCATCCCGCAAGCATGAATAAGCCGCACCGCCAGCGCATCCAGCCCTGCCGGAAACCGCTCCAGCCGCGCTTCGGCACGCACGGTTGCAAAACTCTCCGTATAGATCGCGGCGGGGTCTTTTAGGTAAGGCCGCATGGCTTTTTCTTTGCCCAAACACTCGGTCTCCAACCTTACTTCACCCGCGCCGATTCCGGCCCCAGCGGATGGTCCGCATGCGGATAAAGCTGGTGGTGGTGATCGTGGTGATGATCGTGGGCATGCTCATGGTGGTGGTGATGATGATGCGCCACCACCTCCAACCGACAAGCCCCGGTGCAGAACGTGTCGCACAGCGCACAATCCGCCACGTTGGACCCCGGGGCCGAGGCACCTTGCCCCTCAACATGGTGATGGTGGCTTTCCTGCGCCAGCCCGACCTCACCTTCAAACCCAAGGACTTGCACCCGGTATTTGCACATCACGCAGGTCGGCGGCGGCACATCGCCAAAGGCCGGATGGCCCGTACGATCCCCAGCCAAGATTTCCTGAACCTCCTGCCCCTCAATCGACAGGATTTGTGTGCGATACGCACAGACCCCGCAATTGGGCGGCGGCACGGCCCCTACCTGCTCCATGATCCGCTCAGCGAATGTCGCCAGCACTTCAGGATGATCGTTCAGATACCCGGCTTTGACAAAATCAATCCCCAGATTGGCCGCCGCCACCTTGTCGGTAAAACCATAAATCCGGTCGATCAGAATGCCGGTGAACAGGAAATACGGAAACACGATCACGCGTTTGTACCCCAGCTTGGCGACATGATCCAAACACGGCTCCACCAGCGGAAACGTCACCCCGGAATAGCCGGTCTCACACCAGCCAAACCCCATGCCTTCCCACAGCATCCGTGCGATCTTGGCGACATTGGCGTTGGCATCCGGGTCCGACGCCCCGCGCCCGATCACCACCAACGCCGTCTCATGCAAAGGCAAATCCCCAAGCTCAGCATTGGCGCGATCCACCGCCTCCTGCACCCGCGCCCCGGCGGCAGCGATCATCTTGGGGTCCACCCCCAATTCGCGGCCATACGACACATCAATCCCATGTTTCGCACCATAAGTATTCAGCACCGTCGGAATATCATTCTTGGAATGCATCGCCGCAAACAGCATCCCCGGCACCGCCAAAATCCGCGCGCAACCCGCGTCACGCAGCCGGTCCAGCCCGTCGCGGATCACTGGATTGGCGAATTCCAGATAGCCATAATCGACCATCCAGTCAGACGGCAGCAGCCCCGGCAGCTTTTCCGCCAGCACCGCAAATTCATCCACAGCCGCCTGACTGCGCGAGCCATGCCCGCAGATCATTACACCGATTTTCGACATGACGCCCCCGCCTTGCAAATTTCCATGACGAAGAGGCAAGCACCCCAAAGGGCCACTGACGATGCTGCCTTTGGCCCCCGATTGGGTCGGCCGATTTGCAGCGCACCTCTCCGGCCCCAAGCGGGGCTTCGTCCTCTCCCCTATAGGCCGCAGCCAGCGGCAAACGCAATCCCACAATCGGCGCACCAGCGGCCATCGCCGACATCCGCCCAGATTTCTTTATTGCTCAAATACTCAAGGAGGCATCGCCCCATTGTTTCCATCTTGGAAACAATTTTGTGATTACAAAGCCATTTATTCCAAACCCAAAACCTATAGGTACAGGTCAACGCAAAAAAAAGGGAAGACATAATGGGCCAACTGGTCAACGGAACATGGTCAACCGAATGGTATGAAACCAAATCAAGCGGCGGCGCTTTCGTGCGTACAACCGCAGGCTTTCGCAACTGGATTAC
>CAYXXQ010000393.1:0-3246 GCA_964469075.1 uncultured Rhodobacter sp. | reverse complement strand
TTGAGTTTTCGCGCCGTGACAAGATCATGTCCGAACGGCTTTTCCACCACGATCCGGCTGTCAGATGTGGCAATGCCAAACTGACGCAACTGCTGCGCGATGGGGCCGAACAGGCCGGGATCAACCGACAGGTAAAACGCCCGCACCGCATCCGGGCGCAGGGTTGCGGCCAGCGCATCCCAGCCGTTTTCACCCTTGGCATCAACGCAAATGTAATCCAGCCGCTCCAGAAACGCCTGCATTTGATCAGGGGCCTGGTCGGCCTCAGCCGCAAATTTTACCTGCGCCTCGGCAACCAAGGTTCGGAATGCCTGTTGGCTTAGATCGCTGCGGGCCGATCCGATGATGCGGCCGATTTGCGGCATCTGCCCGACCAGAAAGCGGCGGAACAGGCCCGGCAAAATCTTGCGCTGTGCCAGATCGCCGGTCGCGCCGAAAACGACCAGATCAAAGGCCAAAACCGGAATGACGCGCGACGACAGGAACTCGCCTGGTCTACTCTGCTGCATCGGCAAACCGTCGGCGCAGGTCAGCACCTTTGGGCAAAACCGCACCCAGACTGGCCATCTTGCGGCCGGTATCAATCATCCGGTTGGCAAACCCCCATTCGTTGTCATACCAGCTGACAACCCGGACCAGGCCGCCCTCGGTGACCTTGGTTGGCCGGGCGCAAAGCAGGATGAATGCGGATCGTGGTTGAAATCAACCGACACCATCGGGTCCGCCTCATAAGACAGCACGCCACGCAACGGGCCGATACTGGCTTCACGGACAACCGCGTTCACTGCCTCTTTGGTGGCGGCGCGCTTGGGCATGAAACTAAGGTCAACCAGCGACACATTCGGCGTCGGCACCCGAATGGCAGAGCCTTCAAGCCGATCCTTCAGATGCGGCAACACCTCGGCAATCGCCAGCGCCGCCCCGGTCGAAGTTGGCACCATCGACAAAGCCGCCGCGCGTGCACTTTAAGGGTCAAGGTGGTCGCTGTCATGGCTTGGCTGATCGCCGGTATGGGCGTGGATCGTGGTCATATAGCCGGTCTCAATGCCAAAGGCCCGGTCCAGCACCAGTGCCAGCGGCGCCAGGCAATTGGTGGTGCAGGACGCGTTGGAAACGATGACATCGGCTTGCGTCAAGTCGCCGTGGTTCACGCCATAAACGACCGTGCGATCAACGTCGCCGCCCGGTGCCGAAATCAACACTCGTTTGGAGCCGTTTTTCAGGTGCCGCGCGGCCTTAGCGCGGCTGGTGAAATGGCCGGTGCATTCAAACGCGACATCGACGTCCTGCCAAGGTAGGTCTTCGGGATTGCACAGTGCGGTCAGCCGGATTTCCTTGTCCGCGACGCGCAGGATGTCGCCGTCAACCGAGACCGGGGTCCGCAGGCGGCCATGCACGGAATCGTATTTCAGCAGATTGGCCAGCATGTCAGGTTGGGCCAGATCGTTGATGGCCACGACCTCCATATCCTTGACGTCATATTCCATAAGGCTGCGCAAAATGCTGCGCCCGATCCGTCCAAAGCCGTTGATTGCGATTTTTGTGGTCATGTGTTCCTCCGGACTGGAATCTGTGTTAATGTTAATGTTAGCGTTACCGTTAGCGTTAGCGTTAGCGTTAGCGTTAGCGTTAGCGTTAGCGTTAGCGTTAGCGCTAACATGCACACTTGAATTCCGAAATCAAGCCCCTTGTGATGTGGCTTTGCGTAAGAGTACTGTTACCGCAAACAAATGATCGAACCCAATGGCGCAAAAACCAACTTTACGGGACGTGGCAGAGGCAACCGGTGTCAGTGAAATGACCGTATCGCGGGCGCTGCGCAATACCGGCGATGTCTCGGACGAAACGCGGCAGCGCATCGTGCGCGCCGCCGCTGATCTTGGCTATATACCCAACCGGATCGCGGGCGCGCTTGCCTCGCGATCGGTCAACCTTGTCGGCGTGGTTGTCCCGTCTCTGTCAAGTTTCGTTTTCCCTGAGGTTCTGTCGGGCATTTCCACAGGGCTGACCGGCAGCGCACTGCAACCGTTCATTGGCGTTTCGGGCTACGACCTTGAAAAGGAAGAAAAAGTCATCAGAGAAATGCTGTCCTGGCGGCCACGCGGCCTGATCGTTGCCGGGTTGGAACACACGCCTGCCGTGCGAAAGATGCTGACCAATGCCGAGGTTCCGGTTGTCGAAGTGATGGATATCGACGGTGATCCGGTCGATTTTTGCGTCGGCATTTCCCATCTTGAGGCTGGCCGGTTGATGGCCGAAACGATCCTGGCAAAGGGCTATCGCAATATCGGCTTCATCGGCACCAAAATGCCCTATGATTTCCGGGCGCAAAAAAGGCTGGAAGGGTTCACCAAGGCCCTTGCAGCCAAGGGCGTCAAACTGTTGTCTGAACAGCTTTATGAAGGGTCAAGCTCCATCGCCAAAGGCCGCGAATTGACAGCTGCGGCGCTGAAAAATGCGCCCGGGATCGACTGCATCTATTATTCAAGCGATGTGATGTCAATCGGCGGCCTGATGCACTGTCTGGCCACCGGTTTGAAGGTGCCGACCGACCTGGCGCTGGCCGGTTTCAACGGTCTTGATCAGCTTGACGGGTTGCCTGTTGACCTGGCAACCACCAACGCCTTCCGACTGGAAATCGGCCTGAAAGCGGCTGAGATCATCCTCAACGCAGGCGATCCCGCGGCCCAAATCGGACCCAAGAAAATCGCCTTCAGGCCCGAGGTTCGCCCGGGCCAGTCGCTTTGACTTTGCGGCGTGATTTGGCGTTCTCCAAAAAAGAATTTCGCATTGGATTCAGGCAGGATCAGCACGAATAAACTCATCAACAGGAGTGTGACATGGTCCTAGGACTGGACCTCGGTACCTCAGGTTTGCGCGCCCTGTTGGTCGACGCAGACGGTAAATCCGTCGGCGCAGCCGAAGCGCATTACCCGGCATCTCACCCGCACTCAAGCTGGAGCGAACAAGACCCGGCGCATTGAGTCCATGCGCTGAAATCCACGCTAACGCAGCTTGGCCACAGCCACCCCAACGACGTGGCAGCCCTGCGCGGGATCGGTATTTCGGGCATATGCACGGCGCGGTTTTGCAGGATAAGGCAGGCAGAGTTCTGCGCCCCTCCATCCTGCGGAACGGCAGCCGCAGCCATGCCGAGGCGGCGCAGCTTGACGCAAATCCGATAGTTCGCAACCTGTCGGGCAACATCGTTTTCCCCGGCTTCACCGCCCCCAAATTGATGTGGGT
>CAYXXQ010000392.1:0-3257 GCA_964469075.1 uncultured Rhodobacter sp. | reverse complement strand
AGCGCCCTATCGCGGAGCGATTTAGTGCAGGAGCCCCCATAGTGCAGGATGCTGCGCAGTGAACCAATGGCCGCTATTGATCTTTTTTATCGCTCAAATATGTATCTGAAAAACTGAATGTCGTTCGTATGTAGTGCCGTGCCAAAGCCCTCATTATTTCAGCGGCAACAGCTAGCCTGCGCGTTTCGGATGACATATCTGCATCGGACACAAAATTTTTGGAAGCGTGCGCGGCCGCGACGCGACAATTTTCATACACGTATTTTTCAACCACCGTATCCTGTCTGTCCTCATCGAAAATCTTCAAATACGCTGGTTGGACATTCTTACAAGCTTCAACGAAAACTGATGCAATCCACTCCTGCGTTTTTGGCCCGATTTCTCTACGGCCAAAATTTTTGAAGCCCGATTCAAAAACTTTGAAGAAGCTCAGCACTTCCTGCGATGCAATTTCGGCCTCGGCAGCATTCAATCCTTCCCTGTAGTATGAAAGGCAATTTAGCAATGCTGCATCCTCTGGCATTGAGCGATAGAACATCCAAGCCATCATTGTGGAGAATGCCATGTCACGCCTTGGCACGGGTACGGGTACAGGGTTTCCCGACCAACCATCCCGCAAGATAGCGTGACGATCATCACACCAAGAGAGAACACTTAAAAAGCGGCTGAGAAGAGTCCTGGCGTCTTCTGCCGTGATGCACTCGCCATGCAGGTCAATGCTGATCGAATGCGAGTTTTCCTTGGTTTTCGGGAACAGCACGAAATGATGGCCGCCGAACTCGACTCGCGTCGGTTCCTTTGGCCAAGTGACGGTGGTATCAACGCCAAGGTTCAAAAATGTTGACCCTCTGCTCGCACCGAGGCGCTCGTGGAAGGCGTTGCGCGCTTCCTCTGTTTCATAGTCACGCCAATCCGTTTCCAGTGGCCGGTCCAAATGACGCGAAAGGTCGACGTCGCGCTTTAACTTTTGAAAGAACTCTCGGTTGAGAACGAGTTGGCGGGTGTTGGTCGACAAAGGGCGGTCATGATCGAAGTTTTTTTCTGCTCCTGCCGCTGCCAGAGTCAGAGCATGTTTCGAAACGTAGGAAGTAGTCTTCCGTTGGCCGTCGTCCTGAAAAAGCAGCTTTGCTTGGTACTCATCGTTTCCAGGAATTCGGGCTATAGAAAGTGTGAGCGACACAAGGGCATTGCAATCGTCATCTTTGCTAAGAAGAGCAGCCATCGCTTCACTGAGAGAAGCCGCCTCTTTGAACGACGCAGAGACGCCACCAACAGGCCGAAGGTCGCTCATTATCAGTGCTACATGCCCAGCCCACCCGCTTAGCGTGGGCACATAACCTAAAACAACGCGTGCGATCTCTTTGTTGGTGAGACGTTGCGCTGCCTTGTCTCGCCCACGCGGAAGCTGGCCATACCCGCGTAGGCTTTCAAATCGTTTAAGCGTTTCGTCGTAAGAACGCGGTTCAGAAAGCTCACGATGGAGAAAAAGCGATAGGTTCTTGGCATACATGGTAATTACTTAGACTGCCGTGCGTCCATCATCAACTCAACAAACCAGACCTTGGCTCTACCACGCCTACGACCGCTTCGCCCGCTTTGCAGACCTTGGTGCAACGCGCAGCGAATGACCGCGTCCCTCCTACCGCCACCGATTTCGCGCACAGAAGATCTGGATGTCCGTGGTTCAATCCTGCCGCTGATCTGGTGACACAGGCAGTCGCTAACAAACCAAGCAAACCCTTGTCCGGGGTATCGCTGCCCCGGACCCGTGCCGGGGCCTCTTTGTCACACGCGCCATATACCCGGAGCGTTTGCCGGGCTTTGCCCGGGTCGCTATTCCTCTCCCGGCGCTCCGCGCGTTCGCGCCTCAAACGCTCCCCCGGAGCGTTTGCCGGGCTTTGCCCGGGCCGGCGCTTACCCTTGCAACGCTTCCCACATTTCGATGTCTCGCTGGGCGGTCCAGATGCGGGGGGTGTCGATGCCGCGGGCTTCGTCATAGGCGCGGGCGACGTTAAATGGCAGGCAATGCTCGTAGATCGCGTAGTCGCCAAATTTCGGGTCGCATTCGGCGCGGACTGCGTCCCAGGCCTCCTTCAGGCTGCCGTTGCGGGCGGCAACCTTTGCGGCCGGGCGGTAGGTGCTTTCGACGAAATCGCGGGTGTTTTCGATGGCGGCGGTGACCATGTCCTTGCCGACCAGTGCATCACCTCGGCCCGGCGCGATGGCGTCGACGTCAAAGCTGGCGATGTTATCCAATGTCGGACCCCATTCGTTGAAATGGCCGTCACCACAGTAACAGGCCGAGTGGTATTCGACGATATCGCCAGTGAACATCACGTTCTGATCCGGCACATGGATGACGATATCGCCCGCGGTATGGGCGCGGCCCAGATGCATCAGGTTGATCTGGCGATTGCCAAGGTAAACCGTCATATCCTCGGAAAATGTGGTGGTCGGATAGGTGAGGCCGGGGATGCTTTCATGGCCTTCAAACAGGCGCGGGAAGCGTTGAAACTCAGAATCCCAATCTTCCTGGCCACGCTCCACCACCATTGCGCGGGCGGCTTCGCCCATGATCACTTGCCCGGCACCAAAGGCGCTGGCGCCCAGCACTCTGACGGCGTGATAATGGGTCAAGACGACATGGCTGATAGGTTTGTCGGTCACTTCGCGGACCTTTTCGATCACTTTATTGGCCAGGCGCGGGGTGGCTTGCGCCTCGATGATCATCACGCTGTCGTCGCCGATGATGACGCCGGAGTTGGGATCGCCCTCGGCAGTGAAGGCGTAAAGGCCGTCGCCAACCTCGGTGAAGCTGATTTTCTTTTCGGTCATGTCGCCTTGGGATGCGAATGCTTTTGCCATTGTCTTTCCTTTTTTCGCGTCAGCGCCGGGATATGGCTGCAGAGCCTCCGGCGGGAGTATTGTAAGCAATAAAGAATTGCTTAGCGTTTGTAGGGGTCTTTCAGGGCGGGCAGTATCTTGCCGGTGCAATCGCCAAAGCCGATCTGATAGCCGTCGCCGTGGGCTGCGCCCTGCAAGGTCAGGGTGTCGCCGTCTTCAAGGAAGCTGCGGCTGTCGCCAGTGTCAAGGGTGATCGCCTCCTTGCCGCCCCAGCTGAGCTCCAGCAAGGAGCCGCGCTGATGTTTTTCCGCGCCGGAAATCGTGCCCGATCCCAGCAGGTCGCCGACATTCATTGGCGTGCCAGCGCTGGTGTGGTGGGCCAGTTGTTGGGCGGCGGAATAATACATCTCGCG
>CAYXXQ010000391.1:0-3259 GCA_964469075.1 uncultured Rhodobacter sp. | reverse complement strand
GCTAGAAAAGCCAGCACGTCGAACGCCCGCGCACCAAGCGCTGCCGCCTGTCCTTCAACCAAAAGCACCCGTTCAGTCGGGCGAAGTTCAAAACCAGAAAAAGACAAATTGCCTGTCATCAAAATCCCATGCCATTGGCAATACTGAGAAAGCAGCGGTGCCGGCCATGAGACTGCGATTTAGTCAGGATGTCTAGTGAAAGAGATATCGGAACGGTAGCCCAAGTCCCCGATAGCTACGGGGCCTTTCAAAACGATTTTGCCCCTGCCATCAAACGGCTTTGACCGGAGCCTTGCTGCAAACTGCACAAACTTCCGCTCTGGGCCGTTGCCGCAAGCTGGCCACACTTATCTCCAATCACCCCCCACAAACCGAAAAGGGCCGCCTTACGGCAGCCCTCTCCTAAACTTCTGGTGGCTTTCGGGTATTGCTGGGCAATACCCTGCCGTACGCACCGTTTTGGTCCCAAAAGGGGCCAAAGCCGGTTCTTACATCATGCCGCCCATGCCGCCCATGCCACCCATGTCGGGCATGCCGCCGCCTGCGCCGGCCTTTTCAGGCTTGTCGGCAACCATCGCTTCGGTGGTGATCAACAGACCAGCAATCGAGGCCGCGTCTTCCAACGCAGTACGAACAACTTTGGCCGGATCAATCACGCCGAATTTGAACATGTCACCATATTCTTCGGTCTGCGCGTTAAAGCCGAAAGTCTTGTCGTTGCTTTCACGAACTTTGCCCGCAACCACAGCCCCGTCAACACCCGCGTTTTCAGCGATCTGACGCAGCGGTGATTCCAGCGCTTTGCGCACAATCGCAATGCCAGCGGTCTGATCGGCATTGGCACCGGTCAATTCCAGCAGCACTTTTGCTGCCTGAACCAGGGCCACACCACCGCCAACGATAACGCCTTCCTGTACGGCCGCGCGGGTCGCATTCAGGGCATCGTCTACGCGGTCTTTCCGCTCTTTCACTTCGGTTTCGGTTGCGCCACCGACGCGGATCACAGCAACACCGCCAGCCAGTTTGGCCAGACGTTCTTGCAGTTTTTCTTTGTCGTAATCAGATGTGGTTTCTTCGATCTGCGCGCGGATCTGGGTGACCCGTGCTTCGATTTCAGCTTTTTCGCCGCCACCGTCAATAATCGTGGTGGTGTCTTTGGTGATCGCAACTTTCTTGGCAGTGCCCAGCATATCCATGCCGACGCTTTCAAGCTTCATGCCCAGATCTTCCGAGATCACCTGACCACCGGTCAGAATGGCGATATCCTGCAACATGGCTTTGCGACGATCGCCGAAACCAGGCGCCTTAACCGCTGCGATTTTCAAACCGCCACGCAGTTTGTTGACAACCAGGGTCGCCAGCGCTTCGCCTTCAACATCTTCGGAAATGATCAACAGCGGTTTGCCCGACTGGATAACAGTTTCCAGCAGCGGAACCATTGGCTGAAGCGACGACAGTTTCTTTTCGTGCAGCAGGATCAGAACGTCTTCCAGCTCGGTCGTCATTTTGTCAGGGTTGGTGACAAAATAGGGCGACAGATAGCCACGGTCAAACTGCATACCTTCAACAACGTCGGTTTCAGTTTCGAGGCCTTTATTTTCCTCAACCGTGATAACGCCCTCGTTGCCAACTTTCTGCATCGCGTCAGCAATCTGACGGCCGATTTCGGCTTCGCCGTTGGCCGAGATGGTGCCAACCTGCGCAACTTCTGCACTATCGGTGACCGGGCGCGACATGGCCTTGATCTGGGCAACCACATTGGCAACAGCCAGGTCGATACCGCGTTTCAGGTCCATCGGGTTCATGCCAGCGGCAACCGATTTCATGCCTTCTTTGACAATGGCCTGGGCCAGTACCGTCGCAGTCGTGGTGCCGTCACCGGCTTCGTCGTTGGTCCGGGAAGCAACTTCCTTGACCATCTGTGCGCCCATGTTTTCGAACTTGTCTTCCAGTTCGATTTCCTTGGCAACCGTCACACCGTCTTTGGTGATGCGCGGCGCGCCAAAGGATTTGTCCAAAACAACATTGCGGCCTTTCGGGCCCAGTGTGACTTTCACGGCGTCGGCCAGAATGTTCACACCTTTCAGCATCCGATTACGGGCATCGGTGCCGAATTTTACGTCTTTTGCAGCCATGTTAAGCTTGCTCCTGAGTATTAGAGTTTAAAAGGGGGTACAAACGGGCGCTTACATCAGGCCCAGGATGTCGCTCTCTTTCATGATCAGCAGTTCTTTGCCGTCAATGGTGACTTCGGTGCCTGACCATTTGCCGAACAGAACCTTGTCGCCAACTTTGACGTCCATCTTGATGCGCTTGCCGTCTTCATCGCGAGCGCCTGCGCCAACAGAGACAATCTCGCCTTCAGCAGGTTTTTCTTTTGCGCTGTCGGGGATGATCAATCCGCCAGCTGTTTTTTCGTCGCCTTCGATGCGGCGAACCAGTACACGGTCGTGCAAAGGTGTGAATGCCATTGAAATCGCTCCTTGGTTGCGAGTGTTCCAAAATGTCTGAGGTGGCTTAATCGTCTGTTAGCACTCGCCACCGTTGAGTGCTAACAACGGGGATTTAAGGTGCCTACCCGGTCAAGTCAAGACCCCTCTGGCCGGGTATGTGGCCGCGTCCTGCGCCAGTGGCTTGCCGCACTGGTGCCGGGTCTGACCCAGGCAGGCGACCGGCAGGAAAAACCCCGCTTAAAGGTCAAGGATCGGGATGACAAGCCCGGCCAATCCCCCTATAAGGCCGGGGATTTCAGCATATAAAGAAACGCGACCCGACATGATCAAGATTTTTGGCCACCTGGCCCCCGACACCGACGCCACCTGCTCTGCCCTGATTTGGGAATGGTATCTGAAAGACGTACAAGGCAAGAACGCCCAGGCTTTCGTTCTGGAGGCCCCCAATTCCGAGGCGGTTTTTGTGTTGGATCGTTGGAATGTCGCGATGCCGGCAACCCTGGGTGATCTTGGGGCTGACGACGAAGTGGTGATCGTTGACACGAACAACCCGGCCGAGCTGCCTGCCAATGTAAACGACGCCAATATCGCCGAAGTGATCGACCACCACCTGCTGACCGGTGGTTTGCAAACCAAGACCCCGATCAAGGTCACGATGCGCCCTGTCGCCGCCACCGCCACGGTGATGAGCTGGCTGATCGGCCGCGATCTGGACAAAGCCCCTGACGCAATCAAAGGCCTGATGCTGTCGTGCGTTTTGTCCGACACGCTTGAATTCCGCTCCCCCACAACCACGCCGACTGACC
>CAYXXQ010000390.1:0-3283 GCA_964469075.1 uncultured Rhodobacter sp. | reverse complement strand
GCCGCAACCGTGGCGCCGGTCTTGGCGATCAGGACATCCGGGGCGATGGAAAACATGTGATGCGGCGTGCCGGCAGCGGCCCAGATGGCCGAAAACTCTGCCAGGCGCGGATCCATGAAGGCCCTGATCGGCTGCAAATGGCCAAAGGGCGACACGCCGCCAATGGCAAACCCTGTCTGCGCCCTGATCAAAGCCGCATCCGCCTTGCCAAGGGCGGTGCCAGCCAGGGCCGAGGCGGCCGCGATATCAACCCGATTGCCGCCAGCCGTCAGAAACAGAACCGCCTGGCCACTGTCTTCGGCTCGAAAAATCACCGATTTCGCGATCTGATCGACCTGACAGCCGACAACATCCGCTGCCTGCTGGGCCGTATTGGTCGGCACGGTGACATGCAGGATATCGATATCCAGCCCCAATTCGGCCAGGTGACGTTTCACGCGGGTCAGGCTTTTGCTCATTGGTGTTGCTCCTGTTGACGGGGGATTTATCCCCGGACTGCGACCTGTTCGCAACCCCTGTTGACGTCGCAACGAGAGCAGGACATCCTTTGGCCATGTCGCTTACCCTTGCCAGTCATATCGCGCCGATTCCCTTTGAAACTGACCGGGGTGCTGAGGCCGCAGAGATGTTCGCGGACGCGCCTGAAAACCTGAAGGCGCTGATCAGTGGCGTGGCCGGATGCAGCCCATATTTGCGCAATTTGCTGGTGCGCGAACATGACTGGCTGGCGACGGTTCTGAACCGCGACCCGGATCAAGTGATCGCCGATGTGCTGGCCGCAGTTGATCTGCAATCACCCGAACGGCTGGGCAAATCCCTGCGTCTGGCCAAGGCGCGGGTCGCACTTTATGCGGCGCTGGCGGACATCGGCGGCATGTGGCCATTGGAAAAAGTCACCGGCACCTTGACCGACCTGGCCGATTTCGCGGTTGATAAGGTGTTGAAATCACTGCTGGAAGCGGAGCTTGCGCGCGACCGATTGCCGGGGTTTGGCCCGGATGATCTGCAAAACGCCTGTGGCATGGTGGTGCTGGCGATGGGCAAGATGGGCGCGGGCGAGCTGAATTACTCCTCCGATATTGACCTGATCGTGGTGTTTGACGAAAGCCGGGTGTCCGATGCGCATTTTGATACGATCCGCGAACGCTTCATCCGCATCACCCGGCGCATGGCCAAGCTGTTGTCGGATGTCACGCCCGAGGGCTATGTCTTTCGCACCGATCTGCGCCTGCGACCGGATCCGTCGGTCACACCGGTTTGCCTGTCGATGGGGGCAGCGGAGCGGTATTATGAAAGCCTGGGCCGCACCTGGGAACGCGCCGCTTTCATCAAGGCGCGGCCCTGCGCCGGTGATCTGGACGCGGGGGCCGCGTTTTTGAAAACCCTCATCCCGTTTGTGTGGCGCAAGCATCTGGATTATGCCGCCATTCAGGACGCCCATGACATGCGCCTGCGCATCCGCGAACATAAGGGCCTTGGCGGGCCGATCACCTTGCCGGGCCACAACATGAAATTGGGGCGCGGCGGCATCCGCGAGATCGAGTTTTTTACCCAGACCCGCCAGATCATCGCCGGCGGCCGCGATCCTGACCTCAGGTCGCGTGAAACCCGCGTCGGGCTGTCAGCACTTGCCGATAAAGGCTGGATTTCCAAAGATGTCGCCGCCACTTTGTCCGAAGCCTATGTCGCGCATCGCACTGTTGAACACCGCATTCAGATGCTCGCGGACGCCCAGACCCATGATATTCCGGGCTCAGACGCGCAGATAAAACGGCTGGCGAATTTCTGCGGTTTTGCCGATGTCGGCCTGTTTCGGGCCGATATCATCACTCGGCTGGAACTGGTTCACACCCTGACCGAAAGCTTTTTCGCCCCGGATGGGGCGGCTGATGCGGGTGTTGATCTAGGCGCGGGACTGCGTGAGATGGTGGAGAAATGGCGCCAGCTGCCAGCCTTGCGCACTGCGCGCGCCAGCGAGATTTTCAAGCGCCTGCTGCCGGTCATCCGCCAGCGGCTGGACGAAACCGCCAATCCTGACGAAACCCTGATCCAGTTTGACGGCTTTCTGACCGGGCTTCCCGCCGGGGTGCAGTTGTTTTCGCTGTTTGAAGCAAACCCGCATCTGATTGATCTGCTGATCGACATCTGCGGCAGCGCCCCCAGCCTGGCGCGGTATCTGTCGCGCAATGCCCAAGTTTTTGATGGCGTCATCGGCGGCACGTTCTTTGAACCTTTGCCGGGGGTCAGCGCGCTGACGGCGGCCCTTGATTATGCGCTGGCGGGGCGGGCGGATTATGAAGCCCAGCTAAATGCTGCCCGGCGCTGGATGAAGGAACAGCATTTCCGCATAGGCGTGCAGCACCTGAAAGCGATGATCAGCAGCGATCAGGCGGGCCAGCATTACTCCGATCTGGCCGAGGCCTGTTCGCGCGCCCTGATGCCCGCCGTCATTGCCGAGTTTTCCAGCCGCCACGGCCCCTTGCCCGGCAAGGGTGCGATGGTGCTTGGCATGGGCTCGCTTGGGGCGGGCAGCCTGACGGCGACCTCGGATCTGGACCTGATCGTGATTTATGACGCGGATGGTGAAGAGGCCAGCACCGGCAAGCGCCCGCTGGCGGTGTCGACCTATTACGCCCGGCTGACGCAGGCGCTAGTGACGGCCCTGACCTCGCCGATGTCCGAAGGGCGGCTTTATGAGGTCGACATGCGCCTGCGCCCTTCGGGGCGCAAAGGGCCGGTCGCAACGCCGATCAACGGCTTTATAAATTATCAAGAGACCGAGGCCTGGACATGGGAACATCTGGCCCTGACCCGCGCCCGTCCTGTGGCGGGCAATGATGGCCTTTGTCAGCAGGTCGAGGCGTTTCGCCGTCAAGTGATCGCCAGCGCCCGCGATCCTGACACGACCCTGAAGGATGTCGCCGATATGCGCGCGCGTCTGGCCGATGCTGCGGACCGCACGCGTGTCAGTAACATTTGGGAAACCAAGCTTGGCCCGGGCCGGATGCTGGATATCGAATTGCTGGCCCAGGCCGCTTGCCTGATCACCGGCAGCCCGGTGCGCGATGTGCCGACCCAGCTTGATCTGGCGGTGGCGCTTGGCTGGTACAGCCAGGATACGCGCCAAATGCTGACCGAAGGCTATGAGCGCCTGCGCCGCATCCAGCAAACCGGGCGCTTGCTGCTGGAAGGCCCGCTGACCCCTGCGGCCCTTGGTCAGGGTGGCTGTCAATTGCTGTTGCTGGAAACCGGCGACAAAGACATTGACCAGCTGAAAGCGCGG
>CAYXXQ010000389.1:0-3327 GCA_964469075.1 uncultured Rhodobacter sp. | reverse complement strand
TTCGCCGATCAGGTTGGTCAGGATGCCCGGACGCGTCGACCGCGTCCCGGCCCGCGCCAGATCAGCGAGGCCGATGAGGCGTTGCTTTGGTTGCGCTGGCTGGAAAAAGACGATGCACGTCTGCTCTGGCTGCGCGCCAATCGAAAGCCATGGAAGCACATCTGCTGGGAACTCGGCATCAGCCGTGCCACCGCGAACCGGCGCTGGCAGTACGGCATCGCGGTCATAGTCTGGCGGCTGAACGGCAAGCGAGTTCCGCGGAACCGGTCGCTGAAATTCGTGGTGTCGAAGGCGGGATGAGGAATGTGCTGTCAAAGCCTGGGGCGCGAGCCTTGAATAACGGTCAGCCGCAGTTCAAGGCTCGAACGGGTTCAGCACATCGACGCCCAGCCCGGCGACATCGGAGCCGTTGCGCGTCACGAACGTCAGGCTGTTGGCCTTTGCCGTCGCAGCCAGCAATGCGTCGATCACAGGTACGGGACGGATCGCGTTCATGCGTCCCCATTCTTCGGCGACGGCGGCATCGACGGGCAACACCCGGTCGCCAAAGCCGGTGACAACGTCATTCAGCCATACCTCAAGCATGGTGGCCTTCTGCGGATCGCGGCGGCGCGCCAATTCCACACCCTTGCGGATCTCGCCCAGCACAAGTGCGCTAAGCCAAAGGTCATCCTCGGCGACACTGGCCCACCAGGCCGCAACACGCTGGTCACAGCGGTCGCCCTTGCGCACCTCCGAGATGATGTTGGTATCGATCAGGTAGCTCACAGGGCGATATCACGTCCGAAGTCGCGTTGCCGTTCCAGTTCGATGCCCTCGAGCGGCGCGGCTTCCAGCAGCGCCTTGAGGCCGCCAGCGCGGGTCGTGGTGATCTTCTCGCGCAAGACGGCACGCGTCTCAGCCTCACGCTCAGGATCACCAAGTGCAGACGCGACATCCCGGACGAGGCTGGCGTCTTCCTTGCGCACCTGAACCTCGACGCGTACGAACCCCTGGCGCTGGCGGCGTTTGCGCCATTGCGTGACAGGAGATGGATCTGCGTTGATCATATTGTCCTCCATTTCCGGAAACTCTACCGGAAAGATAAGGGCGGGGCAACGAAAATCAAGATCGCGGTGTCAAGCCCTTGATTGCACGTGAGACATTTTTCCATGAGACATCAAGAGCCGAGACAGTTTACGATTTTGGGATTACAAGTTTCCTATGCTCGAAGTCCTGCGCGCAACGAACTGGCGGCGATCCAACCAAGCTGGATCCCACGGTGGACTCCAGAGTCCGACCCGGAATCCAGATCGGGGTCCAGACGGTTCGAAAGGCGAGCGGCAGGCGGTTGACGGGTGTGCAAGGATGGAGACAGTTTTTCGGGTCAAACGGTAACCGAACGGGACTGAGACAAACTGCTAACCCATTGTTTTCCGGTTCCTTTCTGGCCGAAAACGTATGCTGGGGGGCGAAGCGCGGCATATCGCCAGCGTCAGGCCCGTTTTTTTGGGAAGCCACCCCGGCAGGAGTCCACCCCCGGAAGTCGAAATAACCACGCAATAACAGCAGCTTGGCAGGTGGATTCCGAGGTGGATGCCTGGACTCCCGGAGTCCACCTTGGAAGCCAGTTTCCCCGACCTGGACTCCAGCGATGGGGTCCACCCCCAGAAGCCAGCAAACCCTTCAGCAGGACAATTCGCATGACCCTCAGCTTCGCTCCGGAGCACATTGAGCAATGGCCGCTGGCCAAGTTGCAGCCCTATGCCCGCAATGCCAAAACGCACGGCGCGGATCAGGTCGCGAAGATCGCCGCCAGCATGGCGGAGTTCGGCTGGACCGTACCGTGCCTGGTCGCGGACGACGGCGAGTTGATCGCGGGCCATGGCCGGGTGCTGGCCGCCACGCAGCTGGGGCTGACCGAAGCGCCGGTGATCGTGCTTGGCCATCTGACCGAAGCGCAGCGGCGGGCTTACCGGATCGCGGATAACAAGCTCACCGAACTTGGAACCTGGGACGAGGTTCTGCTCTCACAGGAACTGAATGATCTTCTGGCCGAGGATTTTGACCTGTCGCTGATCGGTTTCGATGACGGCGAGCTCGAGACCCTGCTGGCAGGGGAGGTCGATCCTGAAGCCACCTCCCGCGAGGGCGAGGACGATGTTCCAGAGGCACCTGAAACGCCGATCAGCCGACCCGGCGATCTTTGGGTGCTGGGCAAGCATCGCCTGCTTTGCGGCGACGCGACCGTTGCCACCGATGTCGAGCGTCTGCTGGGTGGCGTGAAGCCACTTCTGATGGTCACCGATCCGCCCTACGGAGTCGAATACGATCCCGGCTGGCGAAACAAGGCGGGTGCCGCGGCCACCAAGCGAACCGGCAAGGTGCTGAACGATGACCGTGCCGACTGGCGCGAGGCTTGGGCGTTGTTCCCGGGTGAAGTGGCCTATGTCTGGCACGGCGCGCTGCATGCGACGACGGTTGCAGACAGCCTTGAGGCATCTGGCTTCAACATCCGATCCCAGATCATCTGGGCCAAGGATCGCTTGGTGTTGAGCCGCGGCGATTATCACTGGCAGCACGAGCCGTGCCTCTATGCCGTGAAAAAGACCGGCAAGGGCCATTGGGCCGGTGATCGCAAACAGACGACCCTATGGCAGATTGCCAACAGGGATCAGGATGCGGAAACCGTGCACGGCACGCAAAAGCCCGTCGAATGCATGCGCCGGCCCATCCTGAACAATTCCAGCCCGGGTCAGGCCGTCTATGAGCCCTTCATGGGGTCGGGGACAACGCTGATCGCGGCCGAAACGACGGGGCGGGTTTGCTACGGGATCGAGTTGAATCCGGCCTACGTCGATGTCGCTGTTGAGCGATGGCAGCAGTTCACGGGCAAGGATGCAGTTCTCTTCGGCTCGGGCGAGACCTTCAACGAAATCAAGAACAAAGACGATTGAGGCATGCATGACCTGGCTCTACCTTCCTCTGGACGCGCTTCCGGAACCGAAGGCGCATGCCTGTTCGGCCTCTCCCTTTGCTCCGGCGCAGGCGGGCTCGACCTCGGACTCACCATCGCACTCGCCAGATATCGAACTGTGGGCTATGTCGAGCGGGAAACCTTCGCTGCAGCCACTCTCGTGGCGCGGATGGAAGACGCGGCCTTGGATTGCGCGCCTGTATGGGACGACGTTGCCAGCTTCGACGGCCGCCCGTGGCGCGGCGCGGTGGATCTGGTCAGTGCGGGCTATCCGTGCCAGCCGTTCTCGGTCGCAGGCAAACGGCGTGGCACCGAGGATCCACGCCACCTCTGGCCGCACGTCGCCCGGATCATCGGCGAGGTTGAGCCGC
>CAYXXQ010000388.1:0-3362 GCA_964469075.1 uncultured Rhodobacter sp. | reverse complement strand
AAGCCGACCCTCGCGAGCGGAGTAGCGTTTCTGCTGGATTGTTTCAAATTACTAAACCTGAGAAAGCATCGCCCTCTCCCCCAAAACACCAACAGTAACGCTTGACCCTCCCCTTACTGGAAACCTCATATTGCCGCTAAACGCCTTGAAAGGAGCGACAGATGAAGTTTAGCGTGCCTGAGATGAGCTGTGGTCACTGCACTGCAGCAATAGAAACTGCCATCACCGCGTTGGACCATGCGGCCGAGGTTTCATGCGATCTTGGATCGCGGGAGGTCAAGGTTTCGACGGTTTTACCGCGGGCAAATGTTGTCGAGGCGATTAAAACTGCTGGCTACAGCGACGAATTTTTGGCGCCCTAAACCCGGCCCAAAGGTTGCGGGCCTACCCCTGCCCCTGACATCATTCAGCGCCGGCACGCGCCTCTGCAACAAAGGCGTCAAGTTGCGGTTTTTCGACAAAGCCGCCGACAAGGTTCTCGCCGATCACGAATGACGGTGTGCCGTTAAAGCCAAGTGCTTTGGAAAGCTGCATTGAGGTGTCGATATGCGATAAGACCTCGGGTGATTCCATGTCCTGACGCAACTGGTCCAGATCGAGGCCCACCTCTTTGGCGATCCGCATAACCGACGCCTCTTGTGCGCGTCCTTTGAACCCCATCAGGGCCCAATGAAACGCCTCGTATTTTCCCTGGTTGCGCGACGCCAGTGCGGCCTTTGCAGCAAAGACCGATCCGTCGCCCAAAATGGGCCATTCGCGGTATACCAGCCGGATGTTTGGATCAGCCTCCAGCAGGGAGCGCACCTCGTCCATCGCGCGTTTGCAATAGGGGCAGTTGTAGTCAAAGAACTCAACAACGGTGACGTCGCCCTCAGGATTTCCCAGTACCGGCGCGTTCGGATCCTGCTCTAACACGTCGCGCTGTTCGCTTAGGGCGCGGGCCTGGCCAGCTGCCTGGGCGTCTTCCTGCTGCCTTTCCAAAAGGGCGACAGCCTGCATGATGATTTCCGGGTTTTCCAGAATCGCCTCAAGTGCAAGGCGCTTGATCTGCGTCTCGGTCAAGTTCTCGTCAGCGCTAACAGCACCGACTGGAGCCATGATCAGCAAAAGGATGAGTGCAAACCGTTTCATGTCAATTTCCCTGTTTTTGGTTTTGGTTTGGCCCACCAGCAAGCCCTGCACTTGCCGAGGCCAGAAAGTAGGCTCGATAGTTTCTAATTGATGCCGTTTTCGCGTTGCAATTCGCGCACGTAGCGCACGATATACCGCAGATCGCCTTGGGTCAGGCCCGCAACCGGCGGCATGTTGCCAAACGTCCAGTGATGGGACCGCACGCCATTTTGGGCTGCCAGAACAAAGGCCATATCTGCGTGATGGCTGGGTTCATAAATCTTGTGGACAAGCGGTGGGGCTATGCCTTTCTGGCCCGCGGCATTGTCCCCGTGACAACTGGCGCATTTTGCTTCAAAGGCGCGTTTGCCGATCTGGGCATCGGTGGAAAGCGCGACTGGCACCATCACGTCAACGATCGGGTCGCCATCAGCAATTTCGCCCATATCAGGCGCTTCCATCGTGTGGCCAACTGGTGGCGGGTTCAGCACCTGCCAACCAACGGTCGCAACCCCCGCCAAAAGGGTTCCGCCAACGATCCATCCCCATTTATTCATTCTCAGACGCCTTTTCGGATGGCACTTAAATCAGATCAGTTTGACCTGGGTCCCAACTGGCGTGCGCTCGAACACTTCTTCGATATGTTCATTGAACAAACCGATACAGCCGTTCGAGGATCGGCGCCCGATCTTGCGCGTATCCTGCGTTCCGTGGATGCGATAATACTGCCATGACAGGTAAAGCGCGCGTGTACCAAGCGGGTTTTCCGGATCCCCCCCTTTGATCAATGGCGGCCATTCCGGGTTGCGGATGCGCATCGACGGGGTTGGTGCCCAGCTTGGGTTTTTACGCTTCTCAACGACCCTGGTATAGCCAAGTTTTGTCAGGTCTTCCGACACGGGAACCGAGGTCGGGTAAAGCCGCATCTCGCCATCTGCGGTCCAGTGCTGAAGAACGCGCGACGTGGTGTCCGAGATGATTATGCCGTTGCCAAGCTTGTCGAAATGGTCGCGCCATTCGATTGCCCGGAACGAAGAAATGTTGCGCTTCACGGTTCCTACAGGTTCGTCTTCCAGGTCTTCCTGCGCCCGCAAAATTGTGGGAACTGCCAGCAATCCGACCGTGCCCATTAACAGGCTTCGGCGGTTTACATTTTTGGTCTCGTCATCTTTGTTAGCCATTGGATCAAGCAACCTCGCACTTCCAAACGAATGTTTTTCAAGAAGTTTTTGGACCGTTTGGCAGTTTGCATCAAGCCAACGGGGCGGTGTTTTTTGTATCGGATTGTAACTTTGGAATTCGGGTCACACCCAAGGTGACCCGAAGCCAAAGGCAGTCGAAAGACCGTCACGACCTTCAGGTGATCGGGTAAAGTACGACCCGCGTGTCATCGGGCACCCGTTCATAAAGATCAACGATCTGATGGTTGATGATCCGCGCGCAGCCGTTGGACACCCGCCGCCCAATTGTGCCGGGGCTGTTGGTTCCGTGGATGCGCAGATGGGTGTCGCCGCGACCGGGCTGGTATAGGTATAACGCCCGCGCACCCAGCGGATTGTTGATGCCACCAGGCACACCATCGATGAAGCGGCCGTAATTATCAGGCTCCCGCTCGATCATCGCGTCGGTTGGTCGCCAGCTTGGCCATTTCGCCTTCCGTCCGACGTAAAACTCCCCATCATGGTAGAGTCCGGGCCTGCCGATCCCGACCGAATAGCGCATCGCTTTTTGTCCGGGTAAGGTCCAGTAAAGCGCGAATTGCGCCGGATCGACGTGTATTTCAAAAGGTTCAAGTTTGGTCCGAAGGAACACTTCGCGCGGTGCGAAGGCTTCGGGCATGTCATAGGCGACGATATGTTCGTCATGGGCAAGCAGCGGGCCGCCTGCCAATACGGTGCCGGTTGCAAGCCCGGCTGCAATGAAATCTCTGCGTTTCATTTTCTAATCCTCCCTCTCAGATTATCGCTTCACGTTGCGAATTGACCGCCGGGCATCACCCATCCAGCGCGGCCTTTCGCTTTTTGAACTCGTCTTCATCAATTTCCCCGCGCGCAAAACGTTCCTTCAGAATGTCTTGTGCGTTTAACTTTCCGCCACCCGTAGGTCCGCCTGAATTGCCGAACCAACGCACGGCCATAACGATTAGGACGATGAGTACGCCCCAAAACAAAAGCATCATGAAACCTCCAATCATACCCTAGCCCGTCCCCCACATCATGTTGTCAAAACCCCGTGACCAGGGGTCGCCGGGA
>CAYXXQ010000387.1:0-3369 GCA_964469075.1 uncultured Rhodobacter sp. | reverse complement strand
TTTTCAGAACGTTACGCCACCCTCACCAACACCTCATGCATAATTCGGGTTAGGTGGGCAACTGTAATCCGAGGACGTTTTGGTGGCCAGATTTGATCTTGTGATATGTGATTGTGACGGTGTGCTTCTTGATAGTGAGATCATTGCCTGCCAAGCCGATGCCGAAGCCTACACAGGCTTGGGATACGCAATCACAACAGAAGAGATCTCCAGACGCTTTGCTGGCATGCCAGATGAAGCTGTCGATGCGGCACTGGCCAAAGAGATGGGCAAATCTCTGCCTGAGGGTTTCAGGTCTGCGATCAATAAGGCAGTTATTGAAAAATACCGGACCGAGTTGCGCGCGATTGATGGTGCGCGTGCTTTGCTCTCTTCCCCTGGTATCGCCAAGTGTATCGCATCCTCAGCGGCGCCCGCAAAGCTGGCGCTTGGCCTGATCGAGACCGAGCTGTTCGAACTGGTGTACCCCAACATTTTCTCAACCAGATTGGTGAAAAGGGGAAAGCCCCATCCTGATATCTTTCTCTATGCTGCCAGAGCAATGGGGGTGGAGTCTGCGCGCTGCATTGTGATTGAGGACAGTGTTGCAGGCGTTACAGCTGCGAAATCGGCAGGCATGACCTGCATCGGATTTACGGGCGGTTCCCATTGCACCGAAGGTCATGCAGCGCGCCTCTATGCGGCTGGTGCGACCGTAGTTGTTGACCAGCTTAGTGCCGTCGCTGACTATATTGAATAGAGTAATCTGTCGGCATGGGGCTTGAGTGTCACAAAACCTTCACTTTTATTGAGGCCATACTTCACATATTTATGAAGTATGGAAAATCTGATTCCCAATCGCCTCTCGACCCTTGGACATCCGCAACGGCTGGCTCTGTTTCGGCTGCTGATGCGACGCTACCCTGACCGCGTGCCCGCGACGGAGTTGGCGCAGGCGCTGGGGATTAAGCCCAATACATTGTCGACATATGTGAACGCGTTGAGGCACGCAGGGCTGATCACCCAAGAGCGGGTTGGAACATCCCTGCGCTATGCCATCGACATGGATGCAATCCTCGCAACCTTTGACTACCTGCTCCTTGATTGCTGTCGGGGACGGCCTGAAATCTGTGCGCCCCTTTTCAATTCCGATGGATATGGAGATCGCCCCATGACTGACAAAAAATACAATGTCCTTTTCATCTGTACGGGCAATTCTGCGCGCTCCATCTTTGCGGAGTGCATTTTGCGTGACCTCGCGCAGGACAGGTTTGTCGTCCATTCCGCGGGAACCAAACCGCGCTCGGAACTCAACCCTTTCGCGCTCGGCGTGCTGGCGCAAAAGGGGCATGATCTGGCGCCCCTGCGGTCCAAGAATATTTCGGAGTTTGTTGGAGCCGATGCGCCCGTGTTTGATTTTGTTTTTACCGTGTGCAATCAGGCCGCAAATGAAGAGTGCCCCGCGTGGGCAGGACAGACCGTCAGCGCCCATTGGGGGATGCCCGATCCTGTCAGCGTTGAGGGCTCGGACGCACAAAAGAGCCTTGCCTTCCAGCAAACATATGGCGCGATGCGTAACCGTTTGATCGCATTTACCGCCCTGCCGCTCGCCTCGCTTGATCGGATGTCCTTGCAAAATGCTGTCGATGAGATTGGCCAAATAAGTAATGAAAGAATCGAGACATGACTGTTTACGCACTCAATGGCCTTGGCCGTATCGGCAAGCTTGCCCTGCAACCGCTGCTGGCGCGCGGCGCGCAGATCGCTTGGATCAACGATGCCGTGGGGGACCCTGAAATGCACGCGCATTTGCTGGAGTTTGATACGGTGCATGGCCGCTGGAAGGCGGATTTTTCCTATGATGCGGATAGTGTGACGATTGACGGGGTGCGCATCCCTTTCATTGGAACGCGTGACCTTGCGGATCTGCCGCTGGACGGTGTCGACGTGGTGATTGACTGCACAGGTGCGTTCAAGTCAGAGGCCAAGCTCACCCCCTATTTCAAAGCGGGGGTGAAGAAGGTGGTTGTCTCGGCACCAGTCAAAGACGGAGATGCTGCCAATATTGTGATGGGTGTGAATGAGGGCATCTATGCGCCCGATCGTCACCGCATTGTGACGGCGGCGAGTTGCACCACCAATTGTCTTGCCCCTGTGGTGAAGGTCATCCACGAAAATCTTGGCATCAAACACGGCTCTATCACGACGATCCATGACGTGACCAATACGCAAACGATTGTGGACCGCCCTGCCAAGGATCTGCGCCGCGCCCGCTCGGCGCTGAATTCGCTTATCCCGACGACCACGGGCAGCGCTACGGCGATCACGCTGATTTATCCCGAACTCAAGGGCTGTCTGAACGGCCATGCCGTGCGCGTGCCACTGCTCAATGCCTCCCTGACCGATTGCGTTTTCGAGGTCGAGCGCGAGACGACAGCGGAAGAGGTCAACGCGCTGTTCAAGGCCGCCGCCGAGGGGCCGCTTAAAGGCATCCTGGGCTATGAGACCCGCCCGCTTGTCTCAACGGATTATACCAATGACGAGCGCTCCAGCATCATTGATGCGCCCTCGACCATGGTGATCAACGGCACGCAGGTGAAGGTCTATGCGTGGTATGACAACGAGATGGGCTATACGCACCGCTTGGTAGACGTGGCGTGCATGGTGGGTGACAGCCTGTGACACAGACGGCTGCGCGGCCCGAAGGACTGTCCGCCCATATTGCGGTGACGGCGGCCTATTGGGCCTTCATGCTCACCGATGGTGCGTTGCGGATGCTGGTGCTGCTGCACTTTCACACGCTGGGCTTTTCGCCGGTGCAGCTGGCCTATCTGTTTGTGCTCTATGAAATCGCGGGCATTGTGACCAACCTTTGCGCGGGTTGGATCGCCGCGCGGTTTGGTCTGACCTCGACGCTCTATGCGGGGCTTGGGTTGCAGGTGTTGGCCCTGCTGGCCCTCGCACAGCTTGACCCGACTTGGGCAGTTGGGGTCTCCGTGGTCTTTGTCATGTTGGTCCAAGGGGCGAGTGGTGTCGCCAAGGACCTCGCCAAAATGTCGTCCAAATCGGCTGTGAAGCTACTGGCCCCCTCCGAGGGTGGGGGCCTGTTTCGCTGGGTCGCGTTGCTGACGGGTTCGAAGAATATGGTGAAGGGTGCGGGCTTTCTGCTGGGTGCCGCCTTGCTTGCGACGGTCGGATTTGTCTGGGCCGTTTTGGGCATGGCTGTGATCCTCGCGGGGATCCTCGTGGCGATTTTGGTGGCCATGCCTGCGGGTCTGCCCAAAGGGCGCAAGGGTGCGAAATTCTCGGAAGTGTTCTCAAAATCAGCCAACGTGAACTGGCTGAGTGCGGCGCGCGTGTTCCTTTTTGGCGCGCGCGATGTCTGGTTTG
>CAYXXQ010000386.1:0-3376 GCA_964469075.1 uncultured Rhodobacter sp. | reverse complement strand
CCGACAGCCCGGCCAGCCGCAGCACCGCGGCAAAGACCCGGTGATCCAGCAAAGATTGGAACCGCGCCCCGACCCGGGCCAAAATCCGGCCCCTGGCATAGTCAAGGATGCCCATCATCAGGTATAGAAATGCGACCAGGATCGACAGTGCCATGAGGGTTTCTTCGGACCGGCTGCCAAGCACCCGATCATAGACCTGCAACATGTAAAGCGGGCCGGTCAGCATCAGGGCGTTGACAAAAAAGCTGAAGATAAACGCGGTCGTGAACAGCACCCAGCTGGCCCGTAACGCCTTTCGCAATTCGCCCCGGCCTTCATTTCCGTGCATGATAGCTACACAAGCCTTTGGTTCTTAATAACAAGCCGAGATCCTATGGGATCAGCCGATTTCTGCCAATATCTATTCGCAATTTGTGCCATAAATGCACCAAGCGCCCCTTGATCATCTTCCAGAACTGGGATTCAATCCGCAAGTCGTTAATTAACAATTGAAAATGATCGAGGTCGAGCCTTGTTTTTCAACCGAATAACCGCTGTTTTACCTGCCCGTGTGCTTGCGGCGTTGGGCCTGTCGTTACTCCTTGGCCTGTCGGCCTGTGCGCCTGCACCAAGGGTTTCCGGGATCAATGACCCGTTTGAGCAGACAAATCGCGAAATTCACGAGTTTAACAAGGAACTGGATCGCAAGATTTTGCGCCCCGTATCGCAATCGACCAGCACCGCTGCCAACGGCACGTTTGGCACCGGGCTGGACAATTTTGCGTCCAACCTGTCACTGCCGGGCAAGGTCGTGAACAGCATGTTGCAGTTGGATATCGTGCATGCGTTCAGCAATACCGCGCGGTTTGCGTTGAATTCCACCTTTGGGCTGGCCGGGCTGTTTGATGTGGCCAGCCAGAACCTGATCACCGAACACCCGACCGATTTCGGCGAAACCCTGCATGTCTGGGGCTTTAAGGAAGGCCGCTATCTGGAGCTGCCTTTTGTCGGTTCCAGCACCGAGCGGGATGCGTTTGGGATGCTGGTTGATTTCGTGATGAACCCGCTAAATTTCGCCCTGCCCGCGCCCGAGCGATATGTCGGCACCGTTGCCTATGTTGTGAACAGGGTTGCTGACCGGGGGCGTTACGCCCAGCTTGTCGATCAGGTATTGTATGACAGCGCTGATTCCTATGCGCAGACCCGGCTGATCTATCTGCAAAGCCGACGTCGGGCACTGCATGGGGCCATTTCGGAAGATCTTTTGGAGGACCCTTATGCAGAATAAAGCCAGGCTCAACCGGCGCGATGTGGTTCTTAGCGGGCTGGCTGTTGCCGGCATGTCGGCCCTGCCGCTGCCGGCTTTGGCGCTGACCAATGCCGAAGCGCGCAAGCTGATTGACCAAGTGGTTGCGGATATCAACGCGATCATCAATTCGGGTAAATCCGAATCGTCGATGTTGCGTGATTTTGAAAACGTTCTGCAAAAATATGGCGACGTGCCGATCATTGCGCGCAGCTCCCTTGGGGTGGCGTGGCGGGCGGCCTCGGCGGCGCAGCAACGGGCCTATATCGACGCCTTCAGTGGCTATCTGTCGCGCAAATACGGCAAGCGTTTCCGGGAATTTATTGGTGGTGAAATCATCGTCACCGGGGCCAAGAAGGTCTCCAGCGGCTATCTAGTGAACTCGGTCGCGCATTTGCAGGGCGAGGCGCCGTTTGCCGTGGATTGGCAAGTGTCAGACAAAAGTGGCCGCAACAAGATGTTCAATATCATCATCGAAGGCATCAGCCTGCTGGCGACGGAGCGGACCGAAGTCACGGCCATGCTGGACCAACGCAAGGGTGATCTGAACAAGCTGATTGCCGATCTGAAAAAGTCCGGCTGAGGCGTTATCCGCCAGGCAAAACCCTGGCTGTGATCCCTACCTGAGCCGTCGGCCAAAAATTGCGCCGAGTACGTCTTCGAGAATGGATTGCACCGGGTCTTCCGGCAGCACCCGTTCGTCCAGATCGACATCGCGTGGTGGCAGGCCGATAAAGCCCGGATCGATCATTGGCAGGGGAGAAGGCGGCACGTCGACATTGACGCGCAACATGGTTTCTTTCCAGATCTCGGCGGGCAATCCGCCGCCGGTCACACCGGCAAGCTTGGAATTGTCGTCATAACCCATCCAGACACCGGCGACATAATCCGCCGTGAAACCGATGAACCAGGCATCGCGCGCGCCCTGGGTGGTGCCGGTTTTGGCGGCAATCGGGCGATCAGGCAGAAGCGCACGCTTGCCCGAGCCGCTTTCGGTGACCTGGTGCATCATATAGACAAGCTGGCGGGCGGCGTTTTCGCTGATCACGCGTTCGCCCAGACCGCCGGATTTGCCCATCAGCGGCGCGCTGTCGCCCTGCAAGGACAACTCGGTCAAACCGTATGGCGCGACCGAAGTGCCGCCGTTCAGGATACCGGCATAGGCGCCGGTCATTTCCAGCAAGTTGGCCTCGCTGGTGCCAAGTGCCAGGGCGGGGCCGATATCAAGCTCACTTTTGATGCCAAACTCATGGGCGACGGTGCGCACCGCGTCGCGCCCGACATCTTCGGAAATGCGCACAGCGGCGGTGTTGATGGAATAGGCCAGCGCCTCGGTCAGGGTGATCGGGCCGAGGAAAGTGCCGGAATAGTTTTTCGGCGACCATTCGCCTGAACCCGGAATGGTCATCGTCAAAGGCGCGTCTTCAACGATGGAATCGTAGCGATAGCCAAGGTCAAGGGCTGCCGCATAGACGAACGGTTTGAAGGAAGAGCCGGTTTGCCGGAAGGCCTGGGTTGCGCGGTTGAACTGGCCTGCGACCCTTGTGGTGCGCCCGCCAACCATCGCGCGAACGGCGCCATCGGCGGACATGATGACAATCGCCGCCTGCGCTTCGGAGCCTTCCTTGACCTTGTTGGTAAACACAAAATCAAGCGCCTCTTCGGCGGCGCGCTGAATAAGCGGGTCAAACGTCGTGCGGATCACAACGTCTTCGGTGGTGGTTTTGGTCAGAAAGGACGGGCCAGTTTCCATCACCCAATCGGCGAAATAGCCGCCCGCAAGTGCGGTTGCGGCCTTGGACAATGTGGCGGGGCTGGCGCGGGCCTGATCGGCCTCGGCACGGGTCAGATATCCCTGATCTTCCATCAGGCCAAGGATCACACGGGCGCGTTCCTGGGCGCGGGCCAGATCGCGGGTGGGAGCATAATAGGATGGCGCGACCAGCAATCCGGCCAGCATCGCCGCCTCGGACGCGTCAAACCCGCTGGAGGATTTACCGAAATAACGCTGGCCTGCGGCCTCAAACCCCTGTGCACCGGCGCCCAGATAGGCCCGGTTGAGGTAGATCATCAGGATGTCGTCTTTGTTAT
>CAYXXQ010000385.1:0-3418 GCA_964469075.1 uncultured Rhodobacter sp. | reverse complement strand
GGTGTAACAGCTACCACCGCAGAAATAAACTACGTAGACGGGGTTACAAGCAATGTCCAGACTCAGTTGGATGCAAAACTCACAGCTACAGCCTATGACGATGCAACCGCAGCAGAAGTAAACACAGGGACATCTACAGCTAAATATGTATCGCCTGACTCGCTAGAGGGTTCTAAGTACGGTGTGCGGACAATTGTACGAGACGTAATAGCCCACGATGCTGACCAAGCTACGGGTACAACACTTGGCGGTGACTTCGTAATGCCAATTGGAGGGACGGTTATTGAAGTAGGTATTACTGTATCAACCGCAGGAACTACAGGAGTTGGAACATACGACATCCATAAAAACGGTACAACTATCCTATCAACTAAAATTACAGTGGACTCAGGAGAAAAGACCTCACGAACCGCAGCAACTGACTCAGTTATCTCAGTAGCAGCCGTAGCAGAGGGTGACATCTACACCTTTGACATCGACGGTGTACAGACTACCGAAGCTAAGGGAGCGCAGTTCTTTATTAAAATAAGAGAATAATATGTACACAGCAACACTAAAAGACAAGGGAACACTACGAGACAAGATTACCCTGCAAGTAGAGTTTGACAACAAAGTAGCAGAACCCTTTACAGAAAACTTTACTGGGCGGACAAGCCACGAAATCAACCGCAGCATTGCAATCTACCTAGAGAACCTAGACAAGCGAGACGCTGACTTAGAAGGACTTACTATGGGCGTATTTACAGCACCAGTAGAAGAACCTAAATCAGAACCAGTACCACCCACAAAAGAGGAGCTAGCAGAGACAGCCTGGAACGATACTAAGAGTAAACTAGAGCAAGCACTAGCTCTTAAAAATATGGCAGAGGAAGCAGGTCGTCCAGTAGACCCAGCACGCCAGGGAGAAATTGACGCTCTAGCAGAGTACGTAGACACAAACTTTAAGTCAGAGTACGTAAAATAGTATGGCAACATTCACTGCAACCGTAACATCAGGGGACGTAGCAGCTACACTGACTAACTACCCAGCATACATTGACCTCTCAGAGATGCCAGCGTCTTTTTGGAGTACCGTAGTAAATGGCGGTGGAGACATTCGTGTGTACTCAGATGCCGGTCTTACTACTGAAATGGCTCGTGAGGTTGTTTCATGTGACACCTCAGACGACACCGGAGAACTGCACACACTAGTGGCTTCATTAACTACCTCAACCGTTTTGTACATTACTGTTGACGGGACAAGTAGTGAACCATCGGCAGGGTCTACTTACGGAAGTGAAGCTGTGTGGGCTGATTATGAGTTTGTTTCTCACCACAAGAACTTGACAGACAGTACTGGAAAGCACTCATTGACCCAAGTAGGGGGTGTGACTGCTGGGGGAGCCACAGGAAAAATAAGCGAGGGTACTCATTTTGACGGGTCTAATGATTCATTAACTGACACTGGAACAACTTTTGGAGCCAAGAACGATTTTTCAGTTCAGTCTTGGATTAAATTAGACACTTTTGGTGGTACTTCGATAGTAGTTAATCATGATGGTTTGGGTTACTCCTCTTACGACTTCGGATTATTTGCTGAGAATGATGGGTCGATAAAACTTACAGTATGTACAGGTAGTTCTGCTTCAGTATACAAAAGTATTTCTTCTGCAATAGATGAAATTACTACAGGTTCTTTTATAAAAGTGACGGGAACAAGAAGCGGAGTGAATGGTGCATTGTATAAAAACGGTGTTAGTATTGTTACATCTACAGGTCTGGCCACAGGGGCAACCAATAATCTCAGCATGTTTGGAATTGGTAAACTTGGTACATATCCCACTGCATTTTTTGACGGAATAATAGATGAAACTAGAGTTGCAAAGTTTCGAATATTAGCCAATTGGGAAACAACCGAATACAACAACCAGTCAGACGTAGCCGGGTTCTGGACTATCGCAGAGGCAGCAGGTGGCGCAACATTCATAGCCAAGACAACAATCTTATAACATGACACCACTAATCCCATCAGGTAGACACTGGATAACGACACAAGACCAACCGTTTACTCTAGCTGACGGGACGGTTCTTGTTGTACCTAAAGGCTTTGTCTTTGACGGGCACAGCCTAGGTGTAGTCCTCAGTGGTTTTCTAAACGCACACAGCTACGACATGTACGCTGCTTTATTACATGATTTTTTGTACCGTTACAATATCGGCACTCGCAAGGACGCAGATGATGAGTATCTACGCCACATGGAGATGTATGGAGCTAACTTTATACGGCGATACACGTTTTACACAGTTGTGCGCCTTGTTAGTTGGTTGTTTTGGTAGCATGGTATAATTAACGTATGATTAAAGCACTCAAATCAAAGACTGTCTGGGTTATTGTACTTACCTTTATCGTAGGTGGCACAGAAGCTATTGCACCGTTCCTTCCACCAGCCGTGGTTACTACACTATTAGGAGTACTCAGCGCTGCCGCTGTAGTATTCAAACTGAACCCCTCGCAAGAGTACTAGAGTATGGCTTCTGACGGGTACACAGTAAAGGAGCTGGTTCAGGAACTACGCTTAGAGAGTAGACAGAGTGTGGCTACCCAAGCATCTATACTAAAGTCATTAGAGAACATAGACACTCACCTCCAAACACTTAATAGTAAGGTGGCTAATCACGTAATAGCTATAGCTGAAATACAAACAGAACACACAAAAGTACGCGCCTACGCAGGAGCTACCAAGTTCTACGCTACAGCCGTATCAATGTTTATTGGGGCAGTCTGGACAGCCGTTAACTTTATATACAAATGAACATTCCAACTAAGATTTTGACCCACACCGCAGTATCAGCTAAACATCACACCGCACAGGATGTAAACAACTGGCACTTAGACCGCTGGAACGGGTACTCACCCTCACGCCGACCAGAAGCACCCTACGCAGGTTATCACTACATTATTGAATGGGACGGTAACACAGTACAGTGCCGCGACCATGACGAGGAAGGTATCCACTGTCGAGGGCAGAACTTTTCATCTATTGGCGTATGTTTTATGGGGAACGGCGACCTACACTACCCATCTAAAGAACAGGAGGAAGCGTGGTCATACCTGTACGAAACACTAATTGCAGAAATGCCGGAAGTTCGTGCGACATACCCACACCGTAAATACTCACCAAAGAGTTGCCACGGTAGCCTACTAAGCGACACGTACTTTGCTGACATTGTAGATAGGCAACAGAAGATGTCTTACATCGAAGAACTAAAGGCACTTATCAACAAGCTACAGTCATTACTCCTACAAAGACGAATGAAGTAGTGTATAGTACCTAGTGGTGGGGGAGTTTCGCGACGTAACCCACTACTACATGCCTGTAGGAAATTGCAGTTCGGATGATACAGAGAAAGCACTACCAAAAGTGGTGCTTTTTCTGTG
>CAYXXQ010000384.1:2960-3426 GCA_964469075.1 uncultured Rhodobacter sp. | reverse complement strand
CGGACGCGCAGCCCCGATCAGATCAGTCACACCGCGCTTGATCTGGCTGACCATCGTATCGGGCGAGGTAAAGCGGCCCACAGTCACCACCGGCTTGGTGGTTTTGGACTTTACGAAATCCATATAGGGCTCCAGCGCAGCTTCCTTTGTGAAACGCGACACACCCATCTCAACGCCGTAGTTGGCGATGTTGATGTCCCAAAGATCGGGCAATTCAGCGAGCATCTCGAACATGTCGCGCCGTTCCCCATGTATCGGCACGCCGTCTTCCCCGATGCGCTCGTCAGCGGCAAAGCGCACCGCGACGGCACATCGGTCGCCCACGGCCTCTTTGGTTTCCTCAATCAGTTCACGGACCAGACGTACACGATTTTCAAGGCTGCCGCCGTATTCATCCCCGCGTGTGTTGCATTCGGGATTCAGGAAGTTCGCCAGCAGATAGCCATGGGTCGCATACACATAGACA
>CAYXXQ010000384.1:0-2950 GCA_964469075.1 uncultured Rhodobacter sp. | reverse complement strand
CAAACTCTGCCTCTTTGGCGCGCAATGCCGCCTTGCGGTGCCAGCGGCGGAAGGTCTTGATGTCAGTCTTGTCCATCGCGCGGGTCTGAAACGGATGGCCCACCGAATTGGGCATGCTATCGAGATCAAGCGCGACCTCACGCGACATGAGATTGGCACTGCGCACCCCGCCGTACCACAATTCCGCCCCTGCCAAGGCCCCATAGGCATGGACATTGTCGGTCATCAACCGATGCGCGCGCACATCGCTGTCATCCCAAAGCGACGCCGACACATTGCGCAGATCGTCTGAAGAAGGGTGGATTGAGTTATATTCGGTACAGACAACGCCCCAACCGCCCTCTGCCTTGACCTCGCGCATGGCGGCAAGGGTGCGGGGGCGCAGGTATCCCATACCGGTGCAATGGGGGACCTGAAAGAACCGATTTTTGGTTGTCACCGGACCAATCTGGAGGGGCTGGAATAGGATGTCATAACGGGGATCACGGGGCATAGCAGTCTCCGGTTCAGGTTAAATCGGCAAGAGTGGGGAGTTCGCGTTTGAACGGCACTTGGGCAAGCGTTGTGTCGCCCAATGCACGGGCGTAGCTGTGCCCGCTATAGACCGCCGCCGCGATGGTCGCAGGGCCAAGGCAGTCGCCAATGCGGGCCAGCGACGGCAGATCTTTTTCGTGCAGGTCATGAAAAAGCCTGTCCGTTGGCGCGCGCATGGTGACGAGCACCACAGTCATGGCTTCGATCTGGCGTGTCTGACTGGTGTAGCCGCATTGGAGGATCACTGATCCAGGCGCAATCTGGGTCAGATTATGGGTCAGGATGATCTGCACGCCCATCTCCATCAGGCGGCTTTGGATGCGGTGTTGTTCGAGGGTCAACTCGCTCCAGCGCGAGACTTGGGTCGCGGGCGTGACCAGCGTGACCTCAACACCTTCCTTGCGTAGCTTTTCCGCAATCAACCCGCCCATGTAGTAATGATCATCATCAAAGATCACGACAGGGCCGGAGGGTTCTGCACCCTCCATGATGTCATTGGGCGACAACACATGTGCCCCGTCCTGAATGTCGATGCCGCGCGGATTTTCGCGTCCAATGCCGTCAGTGGTCCATTTTGATCCGGTGGCAATGACCACGTGATCAGCACGAAAATCTGTCACCTCCTGAGAGGTCATGACGCTGCCGGGATAGGTGTTCACGTTCGCCATCTGGCTGATCTGATAGATGCGGTAGTCAATCACCCGGCCCCATTCGGACAAGCCCGGCAATCTGCGCTCAGACAGCAGGCGACCGCCCAGCGCGTCCGCCTTGTCGGCCAGTGTCACCTCATAGCCCCGCTGGCCCAAGGCGCGGGCGGCTTCCAGCCCGGCAGGCCCTGCACCGATGATCAGCACGCTTTCATCGCCGGACTTTGGCGCGATCCGCTCCGGGTGCCAGCCCTTGCGCCATTCTTCCCCCATGGTGGGGTTTTGAGTACATCGGATCGGGACGAAACTGCTGTCGCCTGATACACAGATGTTGCAGCCGATGCATTCGCGGATGTCTTCGATGCGGCCTTCTTCGATCTTTTTCGGCAAAAACGGATCGGCAATGGACGGGCGCGCAGCACCAATGAAATCCATCACACCCCGATTGATCAGCGACACCATTGCATCTGGCGAGGTATAGCGCCCAACTCCCACGACAGGTTTGCTGGTCACAGATTTCACAAAGCCAATGTAATCCTCTTGATACCCTGATGCTTTGAACCGCGAGGTGGCGCTATCGTTTTCCCACGCACTGATGTTCACATCCCAAAGGTCGGGAATTTCGGCAAGCATCTCAATCACCTCCCGGCCTTCGCCGGCGCTGGTGATGCCTGCGGCACCCATCAATTCGTCAACCGAGAACCGCAGCGCGATGCCACAAGTGTCGCCCACCGCCTCTTTGGTGTCCTCCAATACCTCGCGCAGCAGCCGCACGCGGTTTTCAAGTGGGCCGCCATACTCATCCGTACGGCGGTTGCGATAAGGAGACAGGAAATGCGATATCGTACTGAGCTGGTGCCCGGCATAGACGTAGATCACATCAAACCCGGCCTGTTTGGCGCGCAAGGCGGCCTCCCGGTGCCAGCGGCGCAGATCGCGGATGTCTGACTTCTCCATCTGCCGGGCCTGCAACGGATCATCGGTCGCCACGGGAATATGGGAGGGGGCCAGCGGCACATCACGGCTGTAGCGGTTCGCGGCCATTCCGCCCGCATGATTCAGCTCGATCCCGGCAAGACTGTCGAATTCATGAATGCCGTCACACATCTGCGCCAGCACAGCGATGTCGCGGTCTTCCCACAACCGACCGCCCATCCAGGGGGAATGATCACCGGATGGATGAATCTCGACCTCCTCGGTACAGATCACCGCCCAACCGCCTTCGGCCTTGGTGCGGCGCATCGCTGCCATGCTGCTGGGATAACTGCGGCCCATGCCATTGCAATGCGGCACCTGATAGAATCGATTGCGTGCCGTCACTGGTCCAATCTTGACCGGCTCAAACAGCACGTCATAGCGGGGATCGCGGCGCATCAATGGTCCTCTGAGGTTTCGGGCATATTAAATGCTTGGGGGATTTGGTCGCCAGGTAGGCGTGAATCTGGCGCTTGCCGCTTTCGCGGGTAAAGTCGTCGGGATAGATCAGTTTGTTCAGGCAGATGCCGTCCAAAAGCCCTTCCAACGTCTTGGCCACATTGTCGGGATCGACCTCAGTATAATTGCCTTCCGCGGCCATTTGGCGGCAGAAGTCATGCGAGGTGCGCCAACGTTCAGAATTCATATCGCCCATGATCTGGCTGTATGTGCGGCAGTATCCTGCTTCACCGGAAAAGGCGAACCAGACGGTCAGCTTCTTAGGATTGCATACATTGGGGATGAATTGCGCATCCACAATCGCCATCAGTTGCGATTCAGATTCCATCGACGCG
>CAYXXQ010000383.1:0-3431 GCA_964469075.1 uncultured Rhodobacter sp. | reverse complement strand
GCGGCGGGGGCAGAGCGCACGTCAAGTTCCGCCAACAGGCCCGTCACATCCATCAAGTTTTTCAACCGCCGCTTGGTTTCCGGGTTCTCCGGCAGGCCCCCAGCAGCCAAAGGTTGGACATTGCCGCCTACCGGCATTGTCAGGGCATAATTGCCGCCAGAATGCCAAAAGCACTTTTCATCCCAGAAAAAACCGGTCGATTTCATGATTTGCCTCGTTTGCTGCACTTCGGTAACATTGCCTCAGGCTGGGGCCGATGAAAAGCACAAGGATAACGCGGGTGTGGGATTTTTGGGTGAGGCAGGTCACGCGGGTCAAGAACGCGGCGGTCTGGTCGATGGCCGGCGCCAGGGCTTGCTGGGCGACCGAGCCGAATTTCCGGCAATGGACACTGGCCAATATCCTGTCGGCCATGCTGGCCTTTTATCTGGATCTGACGGGGGTCGAGCGGGCGATGATCCTTGGGTTCGGCTTGAATATTCTGGTGGCGGAGCTGGCGAATACCGCGATTGAAACCACGGTGGACCGGATTTCGCCTGATCACCATCCGCTCAGCAAGAAGGCCAAGGATATCGGCAGCGCTGTGGTCGCGTTGTCGGCAATTATTGCCCTGATCGTCTGGGTGCTGATCCTGTTTGGCTAAGCTTGGCCTACATCTTGCGCAGAAATCTAATGCATCAGCGGCTTTTGCATCACGAACACATTGCGGTCACTCAGGGCGGCGGTATCAAGCACCTCCCAGCCGCCGGTGAAATAGACCGCAGGGGTTTCCGTCAGCAGATATAGCTGGGTGTCGCCGCCATAACTCACATAGGTTTCGACATGCGAAATCAGGGCTTGCGCAATGCCTTTGTTGCGATGGTCGGGGTCCACGACCAAGCTTGACAGCCAGGGGGTCAGATGGGTGTGGCTGTCGATGCCTTCCTGCTCCAACATCCAGACCATGCCCACGGGGACGTCCCTGTCATAGGCGACAAAGATTTCATCGACCGGATGGGTGACAATGCGGGCGATCTCGGCCTCCCAATCGGACGGCTGAAACTGCGCGTCGTCCCCCCATTCCCGGGCGGACCAGGCAATGCAGGCAGGCCGGGCCTGGGGCACCTGGCTGAGGGGATGAATGGTGAATGCTGTCACTTCGGGCCTGATCTGTTGATTTGCCCGATCCACGCTATCACAAGCAGGAAAGGATGGCTAAGATGCCCCGATTGGTTGGTATCAATGTGTTGCAGTGTTGCCAAATTCCCAGCGAAATATGTCTTTCACAGCCCGGGAAAATGGCTGGAATTATCCAGGCCTATAGCAAAAACTTATATGTTAGGCCGTGAAACGATATTGAAGCCGCAGCAAGCTAAGCGCAATATCACGACGGCTCTGAAAGGCCTTGGATTCCGTCTGCGGAATTGACACAGGCATTTCATCACCGCCACAATCGGGAGGAGACTTTATGTCCAAATTTACCAAAACATTGGCCGCTTTGGCCACAACCGCGCTGACATTTGCCGTTGCAGGCAGTGTTTCCGCGCAGGAATACACATTCAAACTGCACCACATGCTGTCGGGCAAATCACCGGCGCATGCAAACATGCTGGTGCCCTGGGCTGAGGCCGTGGAAAAGAACTCAGGCGGCAAGGTCAAGATCGAGCTGTTTCCGTCCATGTCCCTGGGCGGCAAGCCGCCAGAGCTGGTGCAGCAAGCCCGCGACGGCGTTGTTGATATCGTCTGGACGGTGAACGGATACACCCCGGGCGCGTTCCCGCGGACCGAGGTTTTCGAACTGCCGGGCGTTTATACCAACAACATCAAGGCCACAAATCTGGCCATGTTTGACATGTTTGAAAGCGATCTGAAGGACGATTACAAAGGCCTTCACGTGCTTTGGTTGCATGTTCATGCGGGTCAGGGGATCATGACTGTGGATAAGGAAGTGCGCACACCGGGCGATCTTGCCGGTATGAAAATGCGCATCCCGACACGCACAGGTGCCTGGGTTATTGAAGCGCTGGGCGCGTCACCACTGGCAACCCCGGTGCCCGAAGTTCCGACGGCTTTGTCCAAGAAAACCATCGACGGCACCTTGCTGCCTTGGGAAATCATCCCGCCGCTGAAGCTGCAAAACCAGATCAACTATTTCATCGAGGGTGAAAACGCGACCCGTCTGGGTACGACGTCGTTCCAGGTTTCGATGAACGAGGCGAAATGGGACTCGCTGCCTGCGGACATCCAAAAAGCCTTTGCCGACGCTTCCGGGCGTGACTGGTGGGGCCAGGTTGGCGACATCTGGCGCGCGGGTGATGATTTTGGCATCGGCCTGGCTGTGAAAGCTGGCAAAACCCATATCCAGCTTTCGGGCGATGAGACGAAAGCCTTCCTTGACGCACTTGAGCCGGTTGTCGGCAAGTGGGTTGACGAGGTTTCGGCCAAGGGTCTTGACGGCGCAGGTCTGGTTAAGAAAGCACGTGATCTTTCCGCCAAGAACGCGATGTAATCCCAGATGTCTGATGGGACATATGAAACTGAAACGGGGCCTTCGGGCCTCGTTTTCCGTATCGCCGAAGCCTGGGCGCTTTTGGGGGGCGTTGTCCTTCTGGGCGTGGTCCTGATGCACACCTGGTCCGTGATCGGCAACAACTGGGGCTCACCGTTTCCCGGCGATTTTGAACTGACGGAAATGGGCGTGGCCATCACCGCCTTCGCCTTTCTGCCCTACTGCCAGATCTCGGGTGCCAACGTGACGGCTGACATTTTCACATCCGGCCTGTCACAACGCTGGATTGCCTTTTTCGCGCTGGTGTCGTCTGTCATCGCGATCCTGTTTTCATCGCTTTTGTTATGGCGGATGTATGCGGGCATGATGGATACCAGAACCTATGAATACGAAACCGCAGTGCTGCAATTGCCAAACTGGTGGGCCTGGCCGCCGATCCTTTTGTCGCTGGCCCTGCTTGCGGTGACGTCGCTGACGACATTGATCCAAGCCTCTAAAAGCATTCGGAGCTGATCCCTTATGGACGCACTTTTAACAGGATTTGCCGGGCTTGGCGTCCTTGTTCTGCTGATCGGTCTTCGCATGCCGATCGCCTATTCGATGATCCTTGTGGGTGGCATTGGTGTGACCATCCTGAACGGCCCGGATATCTTCTTCTCGCAACTAAAAACTCTGGCCTACGGTCAGTTTTCGATCTTCGATCTGTCGGTTGTGCCGATGTTCGTGTTGATGGGCAATATTTCGACCAAAGCCGGGCTAAGCAAAGCGCTGTTTCGTGCCGCGTCGGTCTGGCTGGGCTGGATGCGCGGCGGTGTGGCGATGTCGGCCATTGCCGCCTGTGCAGGCTTTGGTGCGGTTTGCGGATCATCGCTGGCGACTGCATCGACGATGGGGCAGGTCGCGCTGCCAGAGTTGAAACGCTACAACTATAATGACTCGCTGG
>CAYXXQ010000382.1:0-3455 GCA_964469075.1 uncultured Rhodobacter sp. | reverse complement strand
CCAGCCCCGTCATAGGCTTCAATGATTTTGGCTACCATCGGGTGGCGCACGACATCTTTGGTGGTGAAGCGGGTGAAACCGATGCCTTCGACATTGCGCAGGATACGCTCAGCCTCGATCAGCCCGGACAGCACGCCGCGAGGCAGGTCGACCTGGCTCATATCGCCGGTGATCGCCATGCGGGAACCTTCGCCAAGCCGCGTCAGGAACATTTTCATCTGCATACTGGTCGCATTCTGCGCCTCGTCCAACACCACAAAAGCGTTGGACAGGGTGCGACCGCGCATGAAAGCAAGCGGCGCGATTTCGATGCGCTTTTCTTCCATCAGTTTCGCCAGTTGCTTGCCCGGCAGAAAGTCATTCAGCGCGTCGTAAAGCGGCTGCATGTAAGGGTCGATCTTTTCCTTCATGTCGCCTGGCAAAAACCCCAGTCGTTCCCCGGCCTCGACCGCTGGGCGCGACAGCAGGATCCGGTCAACATGACCTTCAACAAACATCGAAACTGCGACGGCCACCGCCAGATAGGTCTTGCCCGTACCGGCAGGGCCAAGGCCAAACACCAGTTCGTTCTCAAACAGATTGCGCACGTAAACCGCCTGTGCAGCGGTGCGTGGGATGACGGATTTTTTGCGGGTCTTAATCTCGATCGAGCCGCCACGGAACATTTCCAGCTGATCGCCATCACGGCTGCCGGTGCCATTGCCCGACCCGCCAAGCCGAATCGCCGCATCAATATCGCCGGGCTCCACTGCGCGCCCGCTTTCTAGCCGCGCATAAAGCGCGTTCAGCGTCGCCTCCGCCCTGGTTCGGGTGTCTTCGTCACCGATCAACGACAGTTCATTGCCGCGCCGCAGAATCTGAACCGCCAGCGCCTGTTCGATTTGCGCCAGGTTTCGATCAAATTCGCCGCAGAGATCAATCAGCAAACGGTTGTCGGGAAAAGCCAGAAGAGTTTCAGTTAAATCTTCGGGGATTGGGGGCGGTGGTAAGGCGGTTGTCGCCAACGCGGACTCCGTTTCTGATAGGTTTCAGGTCTATGCTGCCCAATCGCCGAAACCGGCGCAAGGGGGGCTGTGAATATTTCATGGCCTAAACGAAACAGGCCACAGGGCGAACCCCGTGGCCTGACGCAATCGTGAAGATGCAATTGCATCAAATCGGGTCTGGAACCCAGTTCTTGAAATCCCCGACCGCAGTGGTCGGCGGGGCAATCCCGGAACAGACCGGCTTGCCATAGCGATCCAGCCGCTGCGAAAGATACCCTTCCGCACCATCGTCGATGATCCAGTGATCGCAGCCATGCGGGTCAACCCAGATGCCTGCCTTCATTTGGCTAAGATGGTCCGAGTCGATCCCGCGATCGACTGTCTTATCGTATTTTTCACAAGCCGAGAGGACCAGAGCCGTCGCCAGAATTGCAATGCTGTATGCCGGTTTCATTTTCATGCCCTCGCTACCTGATGCAGATGATTTCAACGCGCCGGTTACGCTGCTTGCCGTAAGACGTGTTGTTGGTGGCAATCGGTTGCCGCTCCCCAAAACCGCGCACGCCGGAAACCCGGACACCCGCACTTTGCGCGATCTGTGCCACAGCATTGGCCCGACGCATCGACAGACCCATGTTGTATTCATCAGACGCATCGCTGTCGGTATGGCCGTAGATCACGTAAGACGTGGCGCCAGCGCCGCGAAAAAACTGTGCAAGCCGTTGTCGGTTGGCGGCGTTGATAAAGTGCTTATCAACCGCGAAAAGCTGGTCCGAACTTTCGACCAGACAGGCCTCAATCCGTTGGCAGACCGGGATACCGTCACGGGTGACATTCGGGGTCATGTAGCCTTCCCAGCCATCATCCATAACCCAATGTTCGCACCCGTCCGGATCGACCCAGACACCGGGTATATAGCGTTCGCCGTTTACCAGCGTACCGGCAGAAGCGGCCGGTGCAAAAATCAGTAAACCCAACGCCAGCGCGGCACCAGCCTGCGCTGCTTTCAAAAATCGTGGAAACACTGTCATCGTCCTTTGCCTAATCGTTCACCGGGACGTACTGGTTGTCCCAGTTACTCTGCCTCCACCCAGTCTTTTTATTGCCCAAACAGTATCAAATCTGGCAATTTTGTGAAGGGTTTTTTGCGGCGAATACCCGCCTCTTCAGAAACAATTCGTCGCTTAGGCTGGGTTTGTGCAGGAAAGCGGCCATTTTTGTCACGTAATTCGGGATTGGCACAAAAATACCACAACAAAATGCCGCCCTAAATCACTTCGCCAGCCAGTGAATTCCGCACCGACTGAGTGATTCTAACCGGCAGAATCGCACCAATCCTAGAGGCCGGGCAATCCACATGCACTGCATGTAGGTATTCCGACTTGCCGACCAACTGGCCGTCCAGGCGACCCGGCTTTTCAAACAATACCTTGACTTCACGCCCAACCATCGCGTCCTGCGCGGCCTTTTGCTGGGGAGTCAAAACCGCCTGCAACCGGGCCAGACGTTCGGATTTTTCGACCTCAGAAACCGGGTCTTTTTCCGCAGCAGGGGTGCCGGGCCTTGGAGAATATTTGAAGCTGTAGGCCTGGCCGTAATTGACCGTTTCAACCAGCGCCAAAGTGTCCTGAAAATCCTGCTCGGTTTCGCCGGGAAAGCCGACGATGAAATCACCCGAGAGCATCAGATCGGGGCGCACTGCCCGGATCCTTTCGATCAGCCGGATATAGCTTTCAGCACTGTGCTTGCGGTTCATCGCTTTCAGGATCCGGTCCGAGCCGGATTGAACCGGCAGATGCAGATAAGGCATCAGCTTTTCGACCTCGCCAAAGGCCGAAATCAGGTCGTCTTCCATATCGTTGGGATGTGAGGTCGTGAACCTGATCCGCGCCAGATCATCAAGCTTTGCAAGCTCGCGGATCAGCCGCGCAAGGCCCCAATCGCCATCAGCCCCGGCCCCATGATAGGCGTTAACATTTTGCCCCAGCAGGGTGATTTCACGTACCCCCCGGTCAATCAGATCACGCGCTTCCGCGATGATCTTTGCCGCTGGTCGGCTGACCTCAGCACCGCGCGTGTAAGGAACGACACAAAAGGCGCAAAACTTATCGCATCCTTCCTGCACTGTCAGAAAAGCCGACGGCGCATGCCGCATTTTCGGGCCCCTCGGCAGGTGATCAAACTTGTCTTCTTCAGGGAAATCGGTGTTCACCACCTTGGCACCGGTTTCCGCCTGCTTCGCCATATCGGGCAGCTTGTGATAGGCCTGCGGGCCGACCACGATGTCGACCATCGGCTGGCGGCGCATAATCTCGTCACCTTCCGCCTGGGCGACGCAGCCGGTCACGCCGATCTTCAGATCCGGATTGGCAGCCTTCAGCGGTTTCAGACGACCAAGTTCGGAATAGACCTTTTCGGCGGCCTTTTCGCGAATATGACAGGTGTTCAGCAGGATCATGTCAGCCTGAT
>CAYXXQ010000381.1:0-3455 GCA_964469075.1 uncultured Rhodobacter sp. | reverse complement strand
TCAAGGAACCCTTCGGTGGTCAGCCATTTCTGATCCGGGCCGACCAGCAGCGCCAGGTCTTTGGTCATGTCGCCGCTTTGCACGGTGTCAACGACGATGCGTTCCAGCGTGTCGGCGAAATTGGTCAACGCATCGTTGCCGTCCAGCTTGGCGCGGTGCTTCAGACCACCGGTCCAGGCAAAAATTGAGGCGATGGAGTTGGTCGAGGTTGCCTCGCCCTTTTGGTGCTGGCGATAGTGGCGCGTGACGGTGCCGTGGGCGGCCTCGGCCTCGACGATTTTGCCGTCGGGCGTCATCAGCTGGCTGGTCATCAACCCAAGCGAACCAAAGCCCTGGGCGACGGTGTCGGACTGCACATCGCCATCGTAGTTTTTACAGGCCCAGACGTAACCCCCCGACCATTTCATGGCAGCGGCAACCATATCGTCAATCAGGCGGTGCTCGTAATGAATGCCAGCTTTCTTGAATTTGTCTTCAAATTCAGCCTCATAGACCTCCTGAAAGATGTCTTTGAAGCGGCCGTCATAGGCTTTCATGATGGTGTTCTTGGTAGACAGGTAAACCGGCCAGCCAAGGTTCAGGCCGTAATTCAGCGAGGCGCGGGCGAAGTCATAGATCGACGCATCAAGGTTATACATCGCCATCGTCACGCCAGCACCAGGGGCGTCGAACACTTCGCGTTCGATCACTTCGCCGTCATTGCCTTCGAATTTCAAGGTGATTTTGCCGGCACCCGGGAAGCGGAAATCGGTGGCTTTGTATTGGTCGCCATAAGCGTGACGACCGACCACAATCGGCTTGGTCCAGCCCGGCACCAGGCGCGGCACGTTTTCGCAGATGATCGGCTGGCGGAAAATCACGCCGCCAAGGATGTTGCGGATCGTGCCATTGGGGCTGCGATACATGCGCTTGAGGCCAAATTCTTCAACCCGCGCTTCATCCGGTGTGATGGTGGCGCATTTGATGCCGACGCCGACTTCGGCGATCTTGTTAGCCGCGTCAACGGTGATCTGATCGTCGGTGCGGTCGCGTTCTTCGATGCCCAGATCATAATAGAGCAAGTCGATATCCAGATAAGGCAGGATCAGTTTCTTTTTGATGAAGTCCCAGATGATCCGGGTCATTTCATCGCCATCCAGTTCAACAACCGGGTTTTCCACTTTGATCTTGGTCATGGGCTTTGTCCACTATGATTTCGGGAATCGTTCTGGGGGCTGTTTAGCTTAGATCGGGCCAAGAAGGAAGATCGTATACAACCGTATACTGTGACAAATGGAATTAACCGCCAATTGCCAGGCCGACCCCGTAAGCGACAATGGCGCAAACGCCGCCGACCAGAACGGTTTCCATCAAGCAGGCCATAAGGCGCTCGAGCGTCGCGTACCAGCGCAGGATGCCAAGGGCGAACAGGGCGGCAAAGGTGGCGAAGACCGAATAGCCGAAGGTCGCGGCTTCTGCGGGCAGAAACAGGTAGGGCAACAGCGGCACCAGGCCGAAAACCAGGAACGAAAAGAAGATGTAGAGGCCGTTGGTGATCGGGCTGTCTTCTTCGGGATCGGGCATGCCGAATTCATAGGACATCATGAAATCGGCCATCATTTCGGGATTGCGTTCCAGAACGGCGACGAATTGCGCTGAATCCGCGTCGTTGACGCCTCGATGATCCAGGATAGCCAGAACTTCGGCCCGTTCAGCCTCGGGCCGTTTTTTGATATGGGCCAGTTCCTGATGGCGGATCTTGTTATAAACATCGCGTTGGGAGCGGGAAGACAGGAACTCCCCCAACCCCATTGAGGTGGCGTCGGCAAAGAGGTTGGCAAAGCCAAACAGCAGCACCGCCAATGTGCCGATTTCCAAAATTCCGTCAGATTGGGCCCCGGCAAACCCGGCGACGACAGCGAAAGTGGTGACAATGCCGTCATTGCCGCCAAACACGATTTGACGCAAATTGTCCTGAAGCGGGCCGAAGCCGTGGACTTCGGCGCGGTGTTTTTTCAAATCAAGGGTCATTGGCGATCATGGGTCTGTTTTGCGGCATGGGCGGGGAAGCTTTAACAGATCAACTGCCAGCATGCCCTGCGGCGATTGGAACCGCCAGTTGAAAACGGGTTTGCTGGAAAATGGGTGACTGCGGATGCGAAAGGGCGGCGCTGTTTGCGGCGCCGCCCCTGATTTGATGGGCTTGCCTACCAATGGCAGGCCCTTGGGTGCAGATCAGGCCTGGGCCAGATCAAATCGGTCGGCGTTCATCACCTTGGTCCAGGCGGCGACGAAATCCTGCACGAAGCGGGGTTCAGCGTCGGCGCTGGCGTAAACCTCGGCCAGGGCACGCAGTTGTGAGTTTGAGCCGAAGACCAGATCGACCCGTGTGCCCGTCCATTTGGCATTGCCAGTGGCCCGGTCCGTGCCTTCAAACACGTCCGAAGCGTCAGTGGCCGGTTTCCACACCGTGCTGATATCCAGCAGATTGGTGAAGAAATCGGTCGACAAGGTGTCCTTGCGCTTGGTCAGCACACCGTGCTTGGTGCCGCCCGCATTGGTGCCAAGCACCCGCATGCCGCCAATCAGGGCGGTCATTTCCGGGGCTGACAAGGTCAGCAACTGGGCCCGGTCGATCAGCAGGTTTTCCGATGGGATGGTGTAGGCGGTCTTTTGGTAGTTGCGAAAGCCATCGGCCACCGGTTCCAGCATCGCGACGCTTTCAATGTCGGTCTGTTCCTGGGTGGCATCGCCGCGCCCAGGCGTGAAAGGCACGTCAACCGTATGACCGGCGTTTTTGGCGGCCTGTTCAATGGCCGCACAGCCGCCAAGCACGATGATATCGGCCATCGACACCTGTTTGCCGCCAGACTGGGCGGCATTAAAGGTGCTTTGAACCGCATCCAGTTTTTCCAGAACCCGTGTTAGCTGGGCCGGTTGGTTGACCTCCCAATCTTTTTGCGGAGCCAAACGGATGCGCGCGCCATTGGCGCCGCCGCGTTTATCCGACCCACGGAAGGTTGCGGCAGAGGCCCAGGCGGTGGACACCAATTCGCTTATCGTCAGACCGGATGCCAGGATTTTGCCTTTAAGATCAGCAATATCGGCGGCATCAATCAGCGGATAATCAACGGCTGGGATGTTGTCCTGCCAGATCAGGTCTTCGGCAGGAACCTCAGCGCCTAGGTAAAGCGATTTTGGCCCCATGTCGCGGTGGGTCAGCTTGAACCAGGCGCGGGCGAACGCGTCGGCGAACTGATCCGGGTTTTCGTGGAAGCGCTTGGAGATCGGCCCATAGATCGGGTCCATCCGCATCGCCATATCGGCGGTGGTCATCATGGTTTTGACCTTTTTGGACGGATCATGGGCTTGGGGTGCCATGTCTTCCTCGGTCACGCCGACGGGCACCCATATCCATGCGCCGGATGGGCTTTTTTCCAAGTCCCAGTCATAGCCGAACAACAGGTCGAAATAGC
>CAYXXQ010000380.1:0-3465 GCA_964469075.1 uncultured Rhodobacter sp. | reverse complement strand
CAGCACGTCCTTGAGCATCCCTTCAACCTCTTTGGCCATGCGGCGCAATGCACTGGCACTGCCATTTACGGGCTCCATTTGGGACAAGACACCCGTCCGTTTGGCGAGATTTTTCGCGTAATCTCCAATGCGTTCCAAGTTTGCGCTGACTTTGATAACGGAAAGCACGAGGCGCAGGTCAATTGCTGTAGGTGCGCGCAAGGCAATCACACGCGCCGCTTCTTCGTTGATGGTTTCTTCGAGGGCATCGATGGCTTTATCGCCTTGGCGCACCGCCTCTGCACGCTCTTCGTCGCGCGTCTCAAGGCTGATGGCGGCCTCTAGGATGGCGTTTTCTACCAGCCCGCCCATTTTCATAATTTGTGCCTGAATCGCTTCAAGATCGCGGTCGAAGGCGGATGCAATGTGTTGATCGTTCATGTTCAACTCCTTAGCCGATACGGCCAGTGATATAGCTTTCGGTTCGGGGATCGACGGGGTTGGTAAAGATGTTTGAGGTCTCACCGTACTCAACAAGGTTGCCAAGGTGGAAGAAGGCCGTTTTCTGGCTCACCCGTGCTGCTTGCTGCATAGAGTGTGTGACGATGACGACACAATAGCTCTTGCGCAGCTCGTCAATCAGCTCCTCGACTTGGGCTGTGGCAATAGGGTCAAGGGCCGAACAGGGTTCGTCCATCAAAAGCACTTCAGGCTCCGTTGCGACAGCGCGTGCAATGCAAAGGCGCTGCTGCTGGCCACCGGAAAGGCCTGTGCCCGGTGCGTTCAGTCGGTCTTTCACCTCATCCCAGATCGCACCGCGGCGCAGGGCATTTTCCACAATGTCATCCAGATCGGCTTTGTTCTTGGCCAGACCGTGGATTTTGGGGCCGTAGGCGACGTTATCATAGATTGATTTTGGAAAGGGGTTTGGCTTTTGGAACACCATCCCGACTTTCGCGCGCAGCTGTACCGGATCAACTTGCGGGTCATAGATGTCTTCACCGTCAATCATGATGTCGCCCGTCACACGGCACACATTAATTGTGTCGTTCATCCGGTTAATACAGCGCAAGAAGGTCGACTTGCCACAGCCAGAAGGGCCGATAAAAGCTGTCACAGTCTTGTCTTCGATTTCGACGCTCACGTCTTTGATGGCATGGTTGTCGCTATAATGGACCTGTACGTCCTTGGCAGCGATCTTGACCTCGTTCGTGTCCACTTTTCTCTCCACAATTCTCATATCATTCATTGTATTGCTCCCTACCACCGGAGTTCAAAACGACGCCGCAGGATCACGGCAATGGCGTTCATCGTAATCAAGAACAGCAACAGAATGATAATGCCTCCCCATGCTTTTTCGTAAAACCCGGGGTCCGCGCGGCTGGCCCATGTATAGATCTGGGCAGGCATGGCAGAGTTGGCGTCGGTAAAGCCGCCGACAAAGGTCTCTGGATATTCACGCGCAACAAAACCCACCATGCCGATCAGCAAGAGGGGTGCCGTTTCGCCCAAGGCCTGCGCCAGCCCGATGATCGTTCCGGTCAGGATACCGGGCATCGCAAGGGGCAGCACATGGTGGAATACTGACTGCATTTTCGACGCCCCTACCCCCAAAGCCGCGTCACGAATGGACGGTGGCACAGCGGCCAGTGAGGCACGTGTCGAGATGATGATCGTTGGGAGTGTCATAAGCGTAAGTACAAGGCCGCCGACCAGCGGCGCGGACTGCGGTAAACCTGCGAACTGAATGAAGACCGCCAGACCAAGGATACCGAACACGATTGAAGGTACGGCTGCAAGGTTCGAGATGTTCACCTCAATCAGATCCGTCCAGCGGTTTTTTGGGGCGAATTCCTCAAGGTAGATAGAGGCGGCCACCCCTATGGGCAGCGAAAGGAACAGCACCACCAGCATCATAAAGAATGAGCCGATGACCGAGGCGCCCAAGCCCGCACCACCGGGGTTATCCACGCCAGAATCCGTGCCGGTGATAAAGTTCCAGTTGAACGCACCACCGATGATCCCTGCCTCTTCCAGCGCGTCCACCAGATCAAGGTCGGTCGCCATCAAGAACCTGCTGTCCACAAGCGTGTCGCGGGTCACGCGCCCGTTGAAATAGCCGTCAACGCGGGACGACGCGGCAAGCTCGAAGGAAACCGGCGTGCCGATGCGGTCAGGGTTCTCAAGAAAGAAACTGCGGATGGTGCCGCCGGGCTTGCCCACAATCCGCTGGATCGCTTTCTTGTCAAACGCGACTTCCATACCACTGGCATCAAGCTGCTCTGTCAGCGCATTGATAAATATCTTTTGATACTCACCAGTCTTGAGCATCTTGGATTCTGCGGTATCGAATTGTTCTTGGGTCAGCGTAAACTCGATGTCCACAACGGTCTGGGTAAAGGCAGGAAGCCCCGAGCGCAGGATTGACGCGAAGAGGAACACGAGAAACAGCAGACCCACACCAATCGCGGCCATGCCGTACATGCGGAAACGGGTTTCAGCGGCGTTGCGCTTGCGCGTGCGCGCGTCCTGCACCATGAGGCTTGATTTTTTCTTCGGAGCAGCGGAGGGGGTCATACTTGTGTCAGTCATCAGTCATACTGCTCCCGGTATTTACGCACGATATAAAGGGCAAAGACGTTCAGCCCCAGCGTTAGAACAAAAAGGGTCATGCCAAGGGCAAAAGCCACCAGCGCCTCGGGCGAGGCAAAATCGGCGTCACCCGTAAGCTGGCTCACAATTTTGGCGGTGATGGTGGTCATGGCCTCAAACGGGTTGAGCGACAGCCGCGCCGCCGCCCCAGCCCCCAGCACCACGATCATCGTCTCGCCAATTGCGCGCGAAGCGGCCAGCAGGATCGCACTCACAATGCCGGGCAAGGCGGCAGGCAGGATAACCTGCCGGATCGTCTCGGATTTCGTCGCCCCCAGCCCGTAAGACCCGTCGCGCATCGCCTGAGGCACAGCGTTGATAATGTCGTCAGATAGCGAGGACACGAAAGGGATCAGCATGATGCCCATCACAAGGCCTGCCGTCATCACGGCGGTGCCCCCTTGCATCCAGCCTACCGTGTCTTTGCCAAACATACTCACCAGCAGTGGCCCAACAGTGAGCAGCGCAAACAGCCCGTAAACGATGGTCGGAATACCTGCGAGGATTTCGATCAGGGGCTTGGCAGTACTGCGCACTTTTGGCCCTGCGTATTCCGACAGGTAGATCGCGGAAAACAGACCGATGGGTACAGCGACGAGAAGGGCAATGAAAGAGATATAGAAGGTGCCCCAAAGCAGCGGCAACACGCCAAGGTCAGACGCCCCGCCCCGCCCGGAAAAGCTGGGTGCCCATTTCGTGCCGAAAAAGAAGTCAGACGCCGGTTAGAGTTTGAAGAACTCGACGGTGTTGTTCTGCAAGTCAAACTAAATGCCGTTGGTGGTCAGATTTGCGACGTATGCGGCTTCGTTCTACAGCGCCAAGATGCCCCGCTGA
>CAYXXQ010000379.1:0-3477 GCA_964469075.1 uncultured Rhodobacter sp. | reverse complement strand
TTGATTATAAAACCCCGTGGCATCTTTAATGCCAAGGTATACGATGAATAGGATGGGAGAGATAAATGTTGAAGCAAAAAAATAATTTATTAAAGGTTATTATTATAATTGGGTTACTTTTGTTTCCCCAGCTATTTCGTAACAACTCCTATATTGTACTACTGTTATGTACCAGTGCAATCTCAATAATAGTTGTGTCAGGTCTTGATATTTTGTTTGGATATTCAGGTCAGATTTCATTAGGTCATGCGGGATTCTATTGCATAGGCGCGTATTCCTCAGCAATACTCAGTAAATCATTAGGCCTTCCGGTAGTGTTAACTGTTATATTCGGGGCAATGTTAGCAACAATAATAGCAATACTTATTGCTTTACCTGCAGCAAGGTTAATCCATCACTTTCTGGCATTGATAACTATAGCTTTTGGTGAGCTTATATACCTGTTTGTAGCTCATGCGGATAAATTAACCGGAGGGTTTTCCGGTATTAATTTTATCCCAAAACCTGCAGTTGGGGGTTTTGTTTTTGATACAAACCTCTCTTATTATTATTTTGTTTTATTCTTTACATTAATTCTTCTTCTTGTTAAAGCAAGAATTGTATCTTCCAGGACTGGTAGAGCCCTGATTGCTGTTCGTGAAAATACCCATTCTTCTGACGGTATAGGTATAAATGTAAAGAAATACAAGGTTCTTGCTTTCGCTTTGAGTGCGTTTTATGCGGGTATTGCAGGGGCTCTATACGGGCATTTAATTGGTTTTATCAGTCCTGAATCTTTCCAGTTTTCTCAATCTATCGTTTTTCTGACAATGCTTCTTTTCGGCGGGATGGGAAATTTTTGGGGTCCTGTCATTGGTGCTGTGACTCTCACTATGGTTGCTGAATCGTTACAAAAACTAGGAAGTTATCAAATGTTGATATACGGAATATTTTTACTGGTGATTATTGTTTTTATTCCAAGCGGTTTAACAAAAGGAAAGAATCCCGTCAAACTCATAACAGCTTTTTTCAAGAAGAAGGGGGAGATGAAAACCGATGCTTAAAGTAGAAAATGTAACATTAAGATTCGGGGGACTTTATGCGGTTAACGATGTGTCACTTGAGGTTGATAAAAAATCTATCACTGCTCTGATAGGTCCTAACGGTGCTGGTAAAACAACCCTCTTCAATATTATCAGCGGTGTATGCAATCCTTTAGCAGGGAATATCTTCTTTAGGGGAAAACCGATAGCTGGGTTTCGTCCCTTTATGGTAAACGAAATTGGAATAGCTAGGACTTATCAGAACATTAATCTTTTTGCCCAAATGACTGTTCTGGAAAATGTAATGGTAGGACGTCATACATGCTCTAAAAGCGGACTTTTTTCCTCGATCCTTCGTTTGAAATCTGAGCGGAAGGAGGAGAGAAACATAAAAGACACAGCACTGGAAATGCTGGATTATGTTGGGCTGTTGGAATTTAAGGATTACCATGCAACTAATCTTTCCTACGGATCTCAAAGGAAACTCGAAATAGCCAGAGCTTTAGCTAGTGAGCCGGAACTACTTCTTCTCGACGAACCGGCAGCCGGAATGAATACAAAAGAAAAGCAAGATCTTATGAGCCTCATAATGCGAATCAAGGAGCAAGGGATTACAGTATTACTGGTCGAACACGATATGAAGCTTGTAATGGGGTTAGCTGATACTGTTAATGTAATGAATTACGGGAAAAAAATTGCGGAAGGTACACCTGAACAAATTCAGAAGAACATAGATGTAATTGAAGCTTATTTAGGTAAGGAGTAAGGCGCATGAATTCAATACTAAAAATTGAATCCCTTCATTATCACTATGGTGAAATACAAGCTCTACGTGGCATCAATCTTGAAGTGAAAGAAGGTGAAATTGTTGCATTGATCGGTGGGAATGGAGCTGGTAAAACAACAACTCTACGGTGCATCTCGGGATTGCTTGGTTCCCCCAGCAGAGGAGATATTCAGTTTCAGGGGAAAACAATAACTAATAAACGTGCTGAAAGGATCGCTGCCAAAGGTATATCTCAAGTATTGGAGGGACGCCACATTTTTTCGAAGTTAACAGTACAGGAGAACCTTAGAATGGGTGCATTTGGCAAAAATAGTGATTATAAATCAGCACTGGAATATGTATATCATCTTTTTCCAAGACTTGAAGAACGAGAAAAACAAGATGGTGGTACTCTTTCTGGTGGAGAACAGCAGATGCTTGCCGTTGGAAGAGCCTTGATGTCCAAACCAAGTCTGCTAATGATGGACGAACCATCCCTTGGTCTTGCGCCAATAATTGTGAAGGAAATTTTCGAAACAATTCAAAAGATTAACGAAAACGGAACAACCATCCTGCTGGTTGAGCAAAATTCCAAAGCTGCTTTAAACATAGCAAATCGAGGTTATGTTGTAGAAAATGGGGAGATTGTGTTATCTGATTTCGCAAAAAAATTGCTTGAGAATGAAGACGTAAAAAAGAGTTATTTGGGCGAGGTTTGATTCAGATTAATTCATTTAGTGGGGGGTATTGTATGAACAGTATTTGGAAGTTTAGTGTAGCTGTCAGTGAGAAAACTTCAGATAATTATCCAAGTATATTGCGCGGAAATTTTGTTGATACAATCATTGAAGCGAAAAGTATTGGTTTTCAGGCAGTGGAGATTCATACGGGCAACCCCAGATCCTTTCCTTGGGAAGAAGTGAAGAAAGTTTGCGATTCCGAAGGGATGGAAGTATCTGCAATATCAAGTGGTTTTTCTTATTCCCTGGAAAATCTTTCAGTACTTTCCGATGAACCGGAAATACGAAAAAGAGCTAGGAAAAGGTTCATAGAATATATTGACCTGTCTTCTCATTTGGGGTGTATGCTTATTTTGGGGCTAATGAGAGGGCCGTTATCCGATGCTTTGCGGTATAAAGAATCAGCAGAAAAATTGAGAAACTATCTCAATGAAATACTGGAATATACTAAAGAAAAAAATGTGATTTTAGTTCTGGAAGCAATAAACCGTTATGAAAATAACTTTATACGATCAGTTAGGGAGGTCGTAGATTTTGTAAGTTTCATAGGTAACCCATATCTTAAAGCTCATATTGATACATATCACATGAATATTGAGGAGAGTGATTGTGTTAATGCTGTACATTATGCCAGAGGGTCTCTGGGGTATGTACATTTTTCAGATAGTAATAGAAAAATTCCCGGTTTTGGTCATATTGACTTTTTTTCGATAGCCCGGGCGTTAAACCGCATAAACTATCGAGGATATATTACGGTAGAAAGCATACCATATCCGGATAATTCAACTGCCGCAGAACTGAGTTTAGCATATTTAAAAAATCTTGAACTGGTCATTTCTCTGGAGGAAAAATGAAAGAAGAAATATCATTAAAAGGATTAACCGCGATTATAACCGGAAGTTCTCGGGGAATAGGTTTTGCGACTGCTCAGTATTTAGGTGAGATTGGT
>CAYXXQ010000378.1:0-3483 GCA_964469075.1 uncultured Rhodobacter sp. | reverse complement strand
AAACTCCCACGCTGCAGCGCTGGTTAAAACCGCAAAGATGTTCAACCTTTGCGTCGGGGTCGCTCGGATGGAACCGGCGCAGCTTGACAAGATCAGGGCCGGACATCCGTTTCTGCCAGCCAAACACAGCTACGCTGAGCCGATTACAGCCAAGGCGCTGCACACTCAAATCGTAAGTCTTGGCAAACTAAAGTCCTTGGTCAAAGCCGGGCATGGCCCGTTCTATGTGCGATTGCTGCCGTCTGAAAAGGTCACTGCCTGGCATAAAGAAACGCCAAGTTCTAACTCCGAAGTCTATTTTCAGGACAAGCAAATGCTTGACACAGCGGGCGTCAACGGCATCCAGGCTTTGGAAACGCAAACAACCCTTGCCATAATCGACAGATTGCAGGGGTTCATGGCCAGCCTTTTGAAGCCGCATGAAAGGGGCGCTGATGGCGGGGATGATCCAAAGCCGCCCCTTGATCAGCTGCATGACTGCTGCGCGATCTGGTACGATCTGACCGTTGGCATGCCGGATGTGAAGGGCCGCAGGGCTGCCAATAAACTGACGCCGGTTTTGCCGGGCATTCGCATCCCTGTGGCCCTGATCGCCGCGCGTGACATTGGTGTGCTGGATGAGGTTGTCCTTGTTCCAACCCTCCCACTAGAAACCGACATGTCCAAACAAACGCCTGGAAAACAGGCAAAAGCATTCGTGAAGGGATATGATCTTCGGTTTGTCATTGAAACCTTGCCGGATGGGGACGAAGACAAGGCCGCCCGCGCGGCTTTGCTTGCGTCAAAATTCAAAGCCACCGACAAAATGGCGTTGCTGCTTCGTCTCCAGTTCATGAATATCAAGCCCTTCGGGTCGTCTCTGAATGACTTTGAAGAGACGATTAAAACGGCTGTAGTACACATCCAGAGGGCCACATCGAAGTCCACCTCCGGGGCTGGTGACAAGGTTTTGCCCCTTACAAAACAAGCGTTTCAACCGACGACCAAGTCGCTGCGCAAGCCGCTTGAAGAAGCCCGGAAAATCCCGGACGAGTTGTTGCAACAGCTAAGCCCGGCGGAAAAAAGACTGCTGGGCATCGGAAAAGCGGGCAAGGCCGCCGGGTCATTCGGCCGTCGAAGTAACGCCAAAGCGCAGGAGCTTGAGGCGAAACGAACCGCCCTTCAAAACGAGATTTCGGCGCGCAGAAATCGTTTGACGCAGTTTGTTGGCAAGACCGTTGGCGTCGAGCCGCTGGCCATTTTTACCCCGTCAGGTGATTTGTTCCTGATGGAAAACGAGGTGCAGGTTAAGAAATGGGTCGTCGCACTGAACCTGATGGAAAGCCTCAAACTGGCCGCAGTTCACTTGGACCGGGCCGCTGACAACAAGAAAACCCTGGCCAATGGCAAGCTTATCCTGAATTTGCAGTCGCTGGGGTTTCCGTCGATGTCGCAGTTAAGATCGGTGCTGGACAAGCAAGACCACAAAGAAATCCTGCGCGACGCCCGGAAGGCCAATACCTGTGCTGAACCGAAAAAGTAGATGCAGTATCTTGCCCGCGTTCAAACCAAGTCGGCGCGCGCTATTCTGCATGGCCACGCGTTGCGGGACGACCCGCAAACCCGGTCAGACGCAGAAGTCTTTCTGGAAATGCTGGCCGATAAAAGCACCCAGGCCTTGAACAAAATCAAACATACCAAGATCTCCGATCACTCAGAACATGCTCTGTTGGGACAGATCGGCGTCGTCTGGTCAAACCGCGATACCCGGCAAATTCTTGAGCAGAACACCGGGGCGCTGGATGATTTCCTTACCAAACTTCACGTGTCGCGGGGCAAGCTTGACGACTGTCTGCCCCTCCTGTTGCAGCTGGAATACGCCCGTCGATACCTTGACCCAAGCAATCCATTTCCGGACAAAGTTGACCAGCTGACTGCCAAGAAAGACATCAATCGGGTGCTGAACGGTCTGACTGCGCAAATCAGAAAGCCGGATTGGTTGTGGCTGAAAACGGCGCTTAAAAAGGATACGTCGTCGAACATCCCCGAAGAAGGCTCCGATCTTGGCTTGCTGTTTGATCAAATTCAATCGGCGCAAAGGGCGCTTGCCGCGGATTTGTCAGCGCAGGGTCTGGCAAGGGATATCACCAGTGACCGCAGCAATTTCTACCCCACCGTTGCCGCGAAAAAGGAAGTTTTCTGGAACTTGATGCGCATCCCCAACACCGGCACTGACGTCGCCGATGTCGCGGGATTTTTGGTCTGGGTTGACCGCACCTCGATCTTCATCAGGAAAGAAGCGTTTGACACGGAATCAAACGATTATGGCGAGTTTCTGTTGTGCCTCGCGACGGCCCCCTTCGCGCTGACGTTTGGCGGCATCGGCCTGGTCGAGAATTTCTTGCGCGGCATTCAGGTGAACCGGCAGGCCAGGGCGCTGAACAATAAAATCGAAGAAATGGTCCCGATTGAAAAAAGGTTCCCAGACCAATTCGACGATTTAAGCGCCGAAATCAAGCAGGTCGGGGGCGCAGTAGGCGACAAGAACGCGATTTATGACGCGCTGATCAGAATGGCTGCGAAAAAGGAAGCAGATGTTCGGCGGCGTAAATATCGCACCGGCCTGTCTTTTGTTGCCCTAAGTTTAAGTGCTGCCTCCGCCGGTGCCGCGATCCCGTTACTGGCGGTCATTGGCGGTGCATTTGGCGCGATCAAGACGATTGATACCATTCACCGTCTCGGCAAAGACGCGATCAACGACGTAGCAAGACTTCGCAATGAGGAAACCCAACGCATCACGACATTTGCCCAGGCCGGAGTCCATGAAGCGCTGGAAATCGGGCGCTTTCTGAAGGTTTTCGACTTCAAGAAGCACAAGATAGAGCTCGACCCCAAGATAGCAGACCAGACCGAGATTACAGCGCTGCGCGAATTGCTGAAATATAGTGATTGGGCTGACACCTTCGCCGAAAAATACGCCGTGCTGAGTAAGGTAAAATGACGAAATATCAAACCCTTGGCTGGCGCTTATGACCGATCAGAAGGTGACTGATCCACCCTCCCATGATGGCGATCAGGCGTTGCTGGATGCGTTGCAAGACCTGATCGGCGTCGGCGATTTCGTCTGGTCCGATGACGGCAAGTTGTCCTTTCGTCGGGTCACCAGCGCCCCCACGCCGATCGCGCTTGATCTGCCCGGATCCGGCATCGGCCCTTTTGATCTGGAAGACTTGTTTACTGCGATCGGTCTTGATGCGATCAGCGCCGAAGTGCTGGCCGTTATTCCGCTGCATGATGGGGTTTATCTGACCGGATTGGAAATGCAGGCCGGTGCCTCGCTTGACCGGGCCAACCTTTTCTTATCGGTCGATTGGCCAACCGCAAGCTGGTCACCCTTCGCATCGGTTGAATTTCACGCGCCTGCAATGACGATCAGCATCTTTGATGGTGAGGTTTCAGGCGAAGTGTCGGGCATCGTTTCCTTCGCAGACATCGACCTGACCG
>CAYXXQ010000377.1:0-3483 GCA_964469075.1 uncultured Rhodobacter sp. | reverse complement strand
CTGAATTCATGTCTTGTTAACTGGATCGGCTACATGGTCAGACCATGACGGATGATCAAAAACCAAGCGGCTTTGCCGAAGCCCCGATGCCCGAATTTGCCTTTACGGACGCCGTGTCCCTGCCCGGTCAGTGCGGTGATGCTGTCGATGATCGCAAGAATCACCGCAGCCGCTTGCGCCAGCGGTTCATGCAGGGTGGGGCGGCCGCTGTGCCGGATTATGAAATGCTGGAACTGGTGCTGTTTCGCGCCATCGCCCGGCAGGATGTCAAACCCCTGGCCAAGCGCCTGATCGCGGAATTTGGCGATTTCAATCACGTGCTGGCAGCCCAACCGGATCGGTTGGCGCGAATCGACGGCGTCGGTGCCAGCGTCGTGCAGGAGTTAAAAATCGTCGAGGCAGCGGCCCATCGCATGGCGCGGGCCAAGGTTCTGGGCAAATCGGTTCTGTCCTCCTGGGACGCGCTGCTGGAATATTGTAGAACTGCAATGGCGCACCGGCCTTTGGAACAGTTTCGCATCCTTTACCTTGATCGCAAAAACGTGCTGATCGCTGATGAAGAACAGGCGCAGGGCACGGTCGATCATGTCCCGGTCTACCCGCGTGAGGTTGTGAAACGGGCGCTGGAACTGAACGCTTCGGCGCTTATTCTGGTGCATAATCATCCGTCCGGCGATCCCAGCCCCTCGCAATCTGACATCACCATGACCAACCGAATCAAAGCCGCGGCAGAGGCGCTAGAAATCACCATCCATGATCATCTGGTGATCGGCAAGGCCTGTGATTTCAGCTTTCGCGCCGAAGGGTTGCTTTAGAGGGCAGTCCGAAAAATGGGAACCGGTTTTCGGGCAAAATTGCGCGGAAAAACAAAAAGATAAAGCAATGTACGTGATCCATGTAAAAGGGGCAATGCTCTAGGCGCGCTACTTGATCCAAACCTCGACCCGGCGGTTCAGGCGGCGGCCATCGGCATCGTTGTTGCAGGCAATCGGCGACACCTCGCCCATACCCAGCGTGCGGATCTTGTAGCGCGTGGTTTCGGCCCGCCCGGCGGCCTTGGCGACAGCTTTGGCCACCATCTCAGCCCGTTGCCGGGCGATTTTGCGGTTGCCAGTGGCCCCGCCCTCGGCGTCGGAAAACCCGGCGAAAATAATCTCGTGGCCGTCAAACTCCCCGGTTTCGATCATCCGCGCCAGCAGTTCGACATTGCGCCGTGATCTGTCATCCATCTGGGTGGAGCTGTCCTGAAACCGAAACGAAATCGACAAACGATCAGCATCGCTGAAGGCACGCACGAACCCCTTAAGCGCCGTCAGCGGCACGTCGTCCCCGGCCTCAACCACCGCGTTCGCGACCCGGTTTTGCTGCATCGCCAGCGGCAATTGATCCAGATCGAGCCCGGCAAACCCTTCCCGCGTGATAAAACGCTGGGCCGCATCGCTTTCCGCCCAGGCCAGAAAGCTGCGGATAAACACCGGCAGCCGCCGTTCCGGGGTAAACAGGAATAACCTGCGTGAAAACGGATAATCCCCGGCCTTCAGATTGAACCGCGTCGGGGACAAGCGAATGCCGCAGGTGTCGCGAATCATCAAAGGCCGGGCGTTGCGGATATCGGCAAAGCCGGTAAAGCCGATCGCCAGCGGATCACGCGCCATGCTGTCCGCCATTTCCCGGTCGGTGTGAATAACCTTGGCTGACACCCGCGCTGCATCCGACCCTTCCGGGAAAAATGACGCTTCAAACAGATCGGCGATGTCGGACCCCGGCGTGCGAGCATAAACCGAAATCGGCGCGTTCACGCCGCCTAGGCTCGACCAATTGGTGATCTTGCCGGAATAGATCGCCTGGATTTGCTGGCGTGACAAAGCGGCGACAGGATTGTCAGGCGACACCACAAACACCAGCCCGTCATAAAGCATGACCCGATGCCGCTGGGGGGCGGTGATGGTGCCAAGCTCCGCCTCCGAGGCGGCCTTGACCTCAGCCGCTGTCGGCATTCTGGTAGCAAACACCAGATCGACCCGATCTTCGGCAAAATCGGTGAAGGCCCGCGCCGATGGGGTGACATTGGCCTGAATGCGGGCAACCGGCACCCGCGCCGCATCAGAGATGAAATAGGTCCAGCCCCAACTGCCCTGATCAAGCCGGGTCGCGAAATGACCGCTTGAAAACACAAACTCTTCGATCATCGCGGGTAGGAAATGGCGAACGACTTCTTCCGCACCAACGATGGTGACATCGGCGGCGTACTGGCCGGGATCAGGGCAGGCCAGACCCTGGCAGGTGACGCCCAGCGCGTGCAAGGTCATCTCGCCAAACAGGGTGTCCAGGCGATAAAACTCGCCGTCATACTCCAACAGCGTGCCGGTCATGGTCACGGCACCGTTTGAGGATTTGAGGGTGACTTCCTGGGCAAGCGCAGACCCTGCGCACAGGATCAACCCGGCGATCAATGCCATTGTCCGCCGGTACAAGCCACGCATGTAGATCGCCTCAGGAGTTATCGTGCGGCGATAATCACGTCTCGGACGGCATTTTTCAAGAGGATGCTTTGCTGTGTACTGCCACAATCGTCCGCCCGGAACTGAAAGCCCGACGCCCCGACCAGTCGCCCGGCGGTTGACCGGAAGCTTTGGATCATATGCGTCTTGCCGCAGCTTTTGTCGATCGCACTGGCGGAAACCAGCATTTCAACCACGCCGACTTGGGTGTTGCGGCTGATCGGCAGGCTGTAAACCTCGACCATCATCGGGTTTTCAAGGCTGCTGTCACCGATGCGGGCACTGAAACCGCTGCCAAGCCTTGTGGCTTGATCATAAGCGCGGGTATGGCCCAGCCAGATATGCCCGGACGAGCCCGGTTTGGCGCCATATTCCAGCGCGTGCAGCTGCAAATCAAAACCACCTTCCCACTGGATGGCGACCCGCTCAATGTCTTTCAGTTGCGGCACGTTAACCGTGGCTTTCAGCACCTCACTTGTGCCGATGCGCACCGCAAACCGCGCCTTGGCTTCAAGGGCCGGGACGGTCACAATCAGATCACCGGTATGTCCGGTCTGCATCGCAATGCTAAGTTTCGCGTGCCGGATCAGAACCCGGCTGTTGGGCAAACACGGTGCTTTCAGCGTCAGTTCCACCATCGCACCATCAAGCGCGCGGGCCCGAAGGTCGGTGCTGCACGCGGTGCCAAAGGGGCTTTCGTCGATGGCCTGTTGGGTTTTTGGCAGTTGAACGCCGGGATCCTGCGTCAGGATTGCGCCGCCAAGACCGCGCGGCCGTGATGTTGGGAAAGTCACAGCCCGAAGCGTGATCACCGGCGGACGCGGCAAGGCGATGCCGATGCTTGGACGGGCGCTTGTGCTGTTCGGGCTGCTGTCATCCAGCGGCGCGTTTTCCGTGGAAAGCTGCGCGACGGAGTGCAACGGTTCACTGCTGCGCCCGAAATCGCTGGCGTCATTGATGTCAAATGTACCGGTAACGATGC
>CAYXXQ010000376.1:0-3492 GCA_964469075.1 uncultured Rhodobacter sp. | reverse complement strand
CGCACGGCTTACGGCTATGACCAGATCCGCGCCATTGACGCCACTGAAATCCGGCATCTGGTCGGCTCACCCGGGTACTACGGCGGCACGCTCGATATGGGCGGCGGGCATTTGCATCCGCTTAAATACGCGCTGGGGCTGGCGCGCGCGGCCCAAGAAGCTGGCGTCCGGATCTTTGAAAACAGCCGTGTAACCGGGTTTGATCAGGGCAGCCCAGCCACCATCAAAACCGACAAGGGGGCCGTGATCCAGGCCGGGCATGTGGCGCTGGCGACCAATGGCTATCTTGGCGATCTCAACCCGCGCATCGCCAAGCGCACGATGCCGATCAACAACTTCATCCTGGCGACCGAGCCTTTGGATCAGGACATGGCCGACAGCCTGATCCGCGACAATCACGCGGTGGCTGACAGCCGGTTTGTGATCAATTATTTCCGCCTGTCCGCTGACAATCGCATGTTGTTTGGCGGCGGCGAAAGCTATGGCTACCGCTTCCCGCGCGACATCGCAGCCCTTGTGCGCAAGCCGATGCTGAAGGTCTATCCGCAACTGGCGGGCATGCGCGCTGATTTCGCCTGGGGCGGCACCCTTGGTATCACCATGTCGCGGATGCCACATTTCGCGCGGCTGGCCGGTAACATCCTGAACGCAAGCGGTTTTTCTGGTCACGGCGTTGCGATGGCCACTTTGTCTGGGCAAATCATGGCCGAAACAATCGCCGGGCAAGCCGAACGATTTGACCTGATGGCCGATGTCCCGACGCCAAAATTCCCCGGCGGCGCGGCCCTGCGCTGGCCGCTTTTGGTGCTGGCAATGACCTGGTTCAGCCTGCGCGACCGCCTTTAGGTCGGCTTCTTTATTGCCAAAATACTCTCCGGGGTGAATGACCCGGATGGGTCAGAGGGGGCGGAAAGCCCCCTGCACCACCCCCCTATGCACCACCTTATTGCGAGGTCCAGCCGCCATCGACCGGAATTGCCGTGCCAGTGACATTATGGGCCACTCGGGCACATAGCCAAACCGCAAGTGCGCCGATTTCTGATGGGTCCGACAGGCGCTGGCTAGGTTGTTTTTCGGCCAGTAGGCTGGCGATCCCGGCATCGCGATCACCACCGAAATCAGCGGCGCGCGCTGCGACTTGTGGTTCGATTATTGCGGTTTCCGTCCAGCCAGGGCAGATGCAGTTGACCGTCACGCCGCCACTTTGCCTGTCACCGGCCGTGGCGTATTCCAGCGCCGCCACCCGGCTAAGGCCGACCAACCCAAATTTCGCCGCCACATAAGGCGCCTTGTCTTTTGAGGCGACCAGACCATGCACCGACGCGATGTTGATCACCCGGCCATAGCCGCGCGCGGCCATTTTCGGCATCACATGATGCATCGTGTGATAGGCGCCCGACAGGTTGACGGCGATGATTGCGTCCCAGATTTCCGGCGTCACATCTTTCAGGCTGGCAGTGCGCTGGATGCCCGCATTGTTGACCAGAATGTCCACGCCACCCCAGGCCTCCACCGTGTTGACCAGCGCCTTGATCGCGGCGGCGTCGCGCATGTCGCCTGCGAAAAACTGCACGTCGGGGGCGCCTGCTGCGCGCAACTCTGCCTCCGCCGCTTTGATCTGGGCCTGATCTGCAAGCCCGTGCAGCGCGATCCGCGCCCCGGCTGTTGCCAGCGATTTTGCGACCGCCAGACCGATCCCCTGGACCGAGCCTGTGACCAGCGCCGTTCTGCCTTTCAATTCGCCATTCATGTCTTTTCTCCTTCGTTCAAAAGCCCGCGCAATTCGGTTTTCAGCACTTTGCCATAGTTGTTTTTTGGCAGTTCCTTAAGGATGTGATACGCCTTTGGCCGCTTGAAACGGGCAATGTTTTCAATGCAATACGCGTCCATTTCGGCCATAGATACTTCGCAGCCGCTGACCGGTGCGACAAAGGCGATCACCACCTCGCCCCATTCGGGATGGGCCTGGCCAACCACCGCCACTTCCAAAACATCTGGGTGCTGCAACAACACCTCCTCAACCTCGCGGGGATAGATGTTGGACCCCCCCGATATGATCATGTCTTTGGAGCGGTCGTGCAGCGTCACGAACCCATCCGCATCTATCGCTCCCATATCGCCGGTCCACAGCCAGCCATCGCGCACGGCTTTGTCTGTTGCTGCCGCGTTCTGCCAGTATCCGGCCATCACGGTTGGCCCGCTGACCAGGATTTCACCGACGTCGCCCATCGGCAAGGTCGCGCCATCTTCACCGGCAATCCGCACCAGAACCGGGCTTTGGGCGACGCCAACCGACCCAAGCCGCGCCCGCCAGTTGGGGTGGCTGCGGTCACTGACCAGATGGCGCGGCAGGGCGGTGATGCCCATCGGACATTCGCCCTGGCCATAGATTTGCACGAATTTGTCGCCCAGCACGGCCCCTGCCTCGGTTATGTCGGCCAGATACATCGGCCCGCCGCCATAGATCACGGTTTTCAGCCCTTCACCGGTCGCGCAGGTCGCCTTGGCATGTTCCACCAGACGCTTGACCATCGTCGGGGCGGCAAACATCGAAATGTTGCGCAAATCCGCCGCCAGCGACAGGATTTCACCGGGATCAAACCCGCCCGAGGCCGGCACCACATGCCGCGCCCCTTTCAGCACATGCATGAAATTGTAGATGCCCGCGCCGTGCGACATTGGGGCGGCGTAAAGGATGGCATCCCCGGCAGATACTTCATCCACATCGGCGAAATAGCCCAGCGTCATCGATAGGATATTGCCCGCCGTCGCTGCAACCCCCTTGGGTTTGCCGGTGGTGCCGGAGGTATAAAACAGCCACAGCAAATCATCGGCTGTCATCGACACAGGGTCCGTCAAGGGCTTGGATTCATACATGTTTCTCCAGCGTTCATCATCGCTGGAAATCAAGGTTTGCAGACAGACCGGCGCGACCCCAGCCAGATCGGCACCGATATCGTCTGAGATCAGGGCAAGCTCAGCACCGGCGTTTTCGATGATCCAGGCAGCTTCTTTCACGTGTAGCTTGGCATTGATCGGCACCGCCGCCGCACCGGTAAACCAGACGCCATAAAGCGCCTCCAAATACTCCGTGCGGTTCTTCATGAACACCGCCACCCGCGACCCCGGCCCGATGCCGTGATCCGCAGCCAGCGTGCCTGCGATGGCCGCCGCGCGGCGGGCGAATTCGGCGTAGTCGGCCACCACCGTTTCGCCTGTCAGCAAGGCCGGGGCATCCGGGGCCAGGCGCGCTGATCTAACCAGCCATTCTGCCGGGTTCATGCCACGTGCTCCGCTTCCAGGATCGAGCAGTAATTTGCAACGCCAGAGCCGCCCATGTTGAACACACAACCCAAACCGGCCCCCGGCAGTTGCAGCGATCCGGCCTCGCCCGTCACTTGGGCTGCGGTCAGCGCGTGCATCGACACGCCGGTCGCGCCAACCGGGTGGCCTTTGGCCTTCAGCCCGCCCGACGGATTAATCGGCACAGAA
>CAYXXQ010000375.1:0-3521 GCA_964469075.1 uncultured Rhodobacter sp. | reverse complement strand
GTTTCGCTGTAAAGCTGCACCCAGCCGGTATCGCGCTGGGACAGGCTGTCGATCTGATCGGGCCAGAACCCCCAGGGTGCGGCCGGGGTGCGGTTGACGTTAAACAGCACAATCGGGGTGCGCGCGCCGGCCGCGTAATGCAGCAATTCATGCATCAGCAGTAACCCTTGTGAGGAGGTCGCGGTAAACACCCGCGCCCCGGTGGCCGAGGCCGCGATGGCAGAAGCCATTGCCGAATGCTCGGACTCCGGCGTGATCAGTTCGGCCGACAGCATCCCCTTGGACGACATGTCAATCAGGTTCTCAAAGATCGGCGTTTGCGGGGTGATCGGGTAAAGTGGCGCCACTTCCGGGCGAGCCAGTTTCACGCCCCATGCGACGGCCTGATTGCCGTTCAGAAGCTGGAGATCAATGTTTCTTGGGACGATGGTCATCTTTAAGCCTCCTCGACCATGCGGATGGATCCGGTCGGGCACTCGGCCACGCATAAACCGCAACCCTTGCAGTAGTCTGAGTTGACCAGATACCCCTGCCCCTGCTTGGTGATCGCCATATCAGGGCAATAGAAATAGCAGTTGTCGCACGTAGTGCAGGTGCCGCAGGTGAAACACCGGCCAGCCTCGGCGATAGCGTCTTTCTGGCTAAGCGGGTTTTGCACTTCACTGAATGATATCAGTCGCTTGTCGGGGTCAACATGGGTTGGTCGCAGGGCCGGGGCGGTTGGGTGATAGGCGGTGTTGATGGTGTCATATCCCGCCGTGTCGGACGGCGTGGCCTGGCTGGGTAGCTTGCAGTCGATATAGGCCGCGATGGCGTCAGCGGCGGCTTTGCCCAGGCCCACAGCCTCGGTCACGAAGCGCTCCATGCTGGCAAGATCGCCGCCTGCGAACACTCCGTCAAGGCTGGTCTGGCAGTTGGCGTCAGTCCCCACGACCGGCCCATCACCCTTCAGAACCTCCTGCCAGCGGGCCAGATCGGCGTCCTGGCCGATGGCAGGAATGATCGTGTCGGCCGTCAAGGTAAAGGCGCTGTCGGCAATTGGCGTGGCTTTGAAAGCACCGCGCGCGGTCGCGGGCTGAAAGTCGATGCGGGTGCAGTCAAGCGTCAGGCCGGTCGCTGTGGGCGTGGCCATTTGCATCTTTGCGCCGCAAAGGAATGTGATCCCTTCTTCCTTGGCTTCTTCAACCTCGACCCGCTGGGCGGGCAGCAAGGCGTCGGGTTCCAGCGACAGGACCGTTACATCGCGGCCCAAACGGCGGGCGGTTCTTGCGACGTCCATCGCGGCACTGCCGCCGCCGATGACCACCATCCTTTGCCCGGCAGATGTTGGTTTGCCGGTGTTGGTCATGGCCAGGAACTCCGCACTGTCGATGACCCAGGGTTGGGAATAATCAAGCCCCGGCAAATGTTTTGCGCGGCTGGCCCCGGTGGCGAGATAAACCGCGTCATGCTCTGCCCGAAGCGCTTGCAGGCCCGCCGCGTCGGTGACTTCGGCGTTCAAGTGGACGGTGACGCCCATATCCAGAATACGCGCGATTTCACCGTCAAGGATCGCCCGGTCCAACCGATAGGCAGGTACGCCGTAGCGCAGCAATCCGCCAAGCTGATCGCTGGCCTCATAAAGATGCACCCCGATGCCACGTCGGCACAACTGATAGGCCGCAGACAACCCGGCAGGGCCAGCGCCGATCACGGCAACCGATTGCTTTTGCGCAGCTTTGGGGGGCGGAAACGCCCAGCCTTCTTCAAGCGCCATGTCGCCAACAAACCGTTCCAGCGCGCAAATACTGATGGTTTCGTCAAGGACGGCGCGGTTGCAGGGGGTTTCGCAGGGATGATGGCAAATCCGGCCTGCGATTGCCGGGAACGGGTTGTTGTCAACCAGTGTGGTCCACGCGCCGTGGAAGTCCTGCGTGCCGACCTGGCCGACCCATTCGGCGATGCGCCCGCCAACCGGGCAGGCGACGCGGCAGGGCGACAGGATGTTGGAATATTCCGGCAAGGCGCTGCGCCAGGTGCCTGTCATCCGCTGGTCTGAGGATTTATCGGTCCACAGGGGTGAAAACTGGGTGTTCAATGATCTACCCTCCTGGCGGATTGCGACAGTTCATAAGCCTCGCGACATGCGGCGACGTTTTGTTGTTTCTTGGCGGGGGAGGACTGTTCGATCACAGCGCAGATCGTGTCGATTTCAGGCGCGTCCAGGGCCGCCACGAATGCCCCCAGAAGGGCCGAGTTGACGACCTTGCCCATGTCATTTCGTTGCGCAATGGCTTTGCCGTCAATCGGCAAGACCCGATAAGGGAATTGGTCAGCAAGCGCTTGTTCTGACTCGGCTGAGTTGACCATGATCAACGTGTCGCTGTCAGCGAGGTTCAGGAAGGCCGGGTCCAGCAGGCTTTGGTCAAAGCACAGCAATGCGGTCGCGTGTTCGATATTGCTGCGCAGGCGTATAGGCTGGTCGTCTATCCTTAGTGACGATGTGACCGGCGTGCCGCGACGCGCGCCGCCATAAGTGGCAAAGCTTTGCACAAATTTGCCCTCGGCAAAGAACGCTTGCGCCAGCAAATTACCGGCCGTTTGCGCCCCCTGCCCGCCGCGTCCCAGAATGACGATCTCGTGCATTTTGTTCATCCCTTCTTGCCGCCATGCGGTCAGAGTTGCCGAAGCTTGAAGCGTTGGATTTTGCCGGTTGCTGTTTTCGGCAAATCGTCAACAAATTTGATCCAATGCGGGTATTTCCACAGCCCGACGGAGGATTTCACATGCTCTTTCAATGCCTCAAACAACCCGTCGGTACTGGCCGAGGGTTTCAGCACCACGAAGGCCATCGGTTTGATCAGCTTGTCGTCGTCCGCGTGGCCGATCACGGCCGCCTCAAGCACAAGGGGGTGCGAGACCAGGGCTTGTTCGACCTCAAAAGGCGACACCCAGCGACCGGACACTTTGAACATGTCGTCGGTGCGCCCGCAGTAGTGGTAATATCCGTCCTTATCACGGGTGTATTTGTCGCCGGTATGGGTCCATTCGCCGGCAAACGTGGCGCGGGATTTCGTGCGCTGGTTCCAGTAGCCGTCTGCTGCCGAGCCACCTGACACCAGCAATTCGCCAAGTTCATCCGTGCCGACCTCACTGCCGTTTTCATCGACCAGGCGCAGTTTGTAGCCGGGGATTTCACGCCCCGAGGTGCCATAGCGGATTTCACCCGGTCGGTTTGACAAAAACACATGCAGCATTTCGGTTGATCCGATGCCGTCCAGGATTTCGACCCCCATCCGATCGCGCCATGTGGTGCCGATGGCGGCGGGCAAGGCCTCGCCTGCGGAAATGCATTGGCGCAAATGGACGGAGCTGTTTTCGGGCAGGCAGGCAGGATCCGCAAGCATCGCGGCGTAAAGAGTTGGCACGCCGAAGAACAAGGTTGGATTGTGTTGTTTCAGAACACCCAGAACGGACGTTGGTGTGGGTCGGTCGGGCAGTAAAACGGTGGTCGCGCCAACCGACATCGGGATCGCCATTCC
>CAYXXQ010000374.1:0-3523 GCA_964469075.1 uncultured Rhodobacter sp. | reverse complement strand
AAGTTCATCACAGGCGCCGGGCGGCCTTTGATCGGCGAGATGCTGATCTATGACGCGCTTTACGGTGAAAACCGCAAGCTGAAGGTGACGCGGCGGCCCGATTGCGCAGTTTGTGACGGCTAGGGCCTACAGCATCGCCGGGACGACCTGATCAGGCGGGCGGTGGCCATCCGCGAAGGTCTTGATATTGATGATAACTTTCTCGCCCATCTCAAGTCGGCCTTCCCGCGTGGCGGAGCCCATATGCGGCAGCAGCATCACGTTATCAAGGCCGCGCAGACGCGGGTTCACCTCGGGGCCTTTTTCAAACACGTCAAGCCCGGCCCCGGCCAATTCACCGGCGCGCAGCATCCGGGTGAAGGCGTTTTCGTCGATCACTTCGCCGCGCGAGGTGTTGATCACATAGGCGCTGGGCTTCATCAGTTTCAGCCGCCGCGCGTTCAGCAGATGGAAAGTCGACGGCGTGTGCGGGCAGTTGATCGACAGGATGTCGATCCGGCTTAGCATCTGGTCAAGGCTTTCCCAATAGGTCGCCTCCAGCTCTGATTCGGTGGCGGGATGAACCTTTTTGCGGTTGTGATAGTGGATCTGCATGCCAAAGGCGCGCGCCCGCCGGGCCACAGCCTGACCGATTCGGCCCATGCCAAGAATGCCCAGACGCTTGCCGCCAACCCGCGTGCCCAGAAAGGCCGAGGGCGACCAACCGTTCCAGTCGCCCGACTGCATGACGTTGGAGCCTTCGCGAAACCGCCGCATCACCGTCAGGATCAGCGCGATCGCCATGTCTGCGGTGTCATCCGTCAGCACGCCGCCGGTGTTGGACACCAAAATGCCACGCTGGCGGGCCGTTTGGACGTCGATATGGTCAAAACCGGCACCATAATTGGCGATCAGCCGCAGGTTTTCGCCAGCCTGGGCCAGCACACGGGCGTCGATATTATCGTTCAGCGTTGGCACCAGCACGTCGCAGCGCTGCATCGCGGCGACCAGTTGTTCGCGGCTGAACGGGATGTCGGTTTCGTTCAACTCAACGTTGAACAACTCTTTCAGGCGGGTTTCCACGGCCTCGGGCAACCGTCGCGTAACGACAACACTCAGTTTTGTTCCGGGCATCTGTTTTTTTCCCCCACTGGATTTATCGCTCCTATAGTGGCAAAAATCAAAGCCAAGGGGCAAGGCGAAATCCACCTGAAGACCCCGGAAAAAGAGCGACATAATTGACCGGGCAGGCCAATAGATGAAATCTTATGCGCTGGCAGCGTTTGGCTGCGTGATCAGCTTGTTATTGGCGGGGCAATCCCTTGCCGATCAGCATATCCTTGGGCCGGTGACAAACCTGCCGCTGCCGAGGTTCGTTTCGATGAAAGCCGAGAAGGGCAATGTCAGGCGCGGCCCCGGGCTGACGCACCGGGTTGACTGGGTGTTCAAGCTGGAAGACATGCCGCTGGAAGTGACGGCGGAATATGGCAACTGGCGGCGGGTGCGCGATCTGGACGGGGCCGGGGGCTGGATGCATTATTCGCTGCTGTCGGGCCAGCGCACGGTGATCGTTCTGAAAGATTACACACCGCTAAGGTCGCAATCCGTCGTTGGCGCGACCCCGACTGCTTACGCCGAACAGGGTGTTGTGGCGTTCCTGGGGGAGTGCCGCCCGGACTGGTGCCAAGTCACGGCGGATGGCCACAAAGGCTGGGTTCTGAAGTCAGAGCTTTGGGGCGCACCGGCGCGGGACGCCGAGCATTAAACTGTAGCGGGTGGGGCCGGAGAATTGCCTGGGGTGACCCCTAGGCGCGCCTCCGACCCCTGCCCCCACCACGCACGACTTAGAACCTAAACCTAAGCCGTGCGGATCCTTTGGTATTGGCCAGCCCGCCAGCGCCAAAGCTGGTTTCGGCGGAGAGGCTGCCAATGAAATTTGTCCCGAACTGATGCCGGATGCCCAGACCGGCCTGCCCGGCAACTGCGGTGCTGGCGGTTTTCAGATGCGACCAGGGCTGGCCCAGAAGGGTGCCGGATAATGTCTCGTCGCCAAAGCCGGTTTCGGCCAGAAGGCCGACATGGCCAGTCAGGGTGGTCTGGCCGAACTGCCGCGCCAGTTTCACGTCGGCAGCCCCGGTGCCGATGCCAAAACGCCGTTGGTTGAAGCTGGCGGTCGCGGCGGTGGCGGTCTCGGAATAGGCGTCAACGAAGCCTGCGGTATAGCCAAGGCTGGCGCTGGTGGTCAGGGTCAGGTTGCTGGCCAGTTGCCAGGCTCGGCTAAGCTTTAAGTGCGGCGCGACAAAGCCACTGCCATAGCTGGCACGGGCGGTGTCGATGCCGCCGGGCAGCAGGTTGTTGTTGATCGCGCGTTGGCTGTCATTTGTCTGAAAGCCGCCGACCAGGCCGAAATCAAGCCACATTGCGCCAAGGGATTGCTGGCCATAAAACCCAACCAGCCCACCTAGCGATTGAATGCGGTGCGAGCGCATGAAAATCGCGTCGGCGGCATATGCGCCAGCGGCGGCCCCGGCGAAAATACCGAAACGTCCACCTGCGGCACTGGTCCAGTCCATGCCGCCCAGCATCCCGGCCTGGACCTGGCTGTAGGGCAGGGAAGCGCCCTGGCCGCCAAACTGCGCGATCTGGCCAAATCCGCTGGCCCAACTGCGCCGGGTCGGGCCGTGACCGATGGTGCTGCCGCTTAGCAAAGCGGGGGTTTTGCTGGAGCTGCTGGCGGGGCCTGCGCCTGCGGAATTAGGCCCGGTGGCCAGATCAAACGCCAGCGACGACAGGCCGGTCATGCCGGTTTGGGACGCTGAAAACTGAGTCGGGTCAATCGAGGCGACGGTGCTGCCTGAGATGATCAATGGTACGTCAGCGGTTACGGTCATCGAGGTCCAGGCAGCACCACTGAAAGTCCATTGGAAGGACTGGCTTTGGCCGGTGTTGATCACGACCGTGCTGTCCAGACCAAGGGACATGCCGCCCAAGATATAGGCTGGGGCTTCCAGGGTCAGGCTGTTGGTTGCGCCAAGAAATGTAAGCGCGTTTCCCTGATCGGCGCGCAAGGCACCGCTGTTGATAACCGTCGCGTCGCCGACATCAAACCGCAGCGCATCGGCGTTTTCGCCGGTTGCGCGGATCTGGCCTGAATTGCTGACGCTGGAATTGGTTTGGCCGACATAGACGCCATGCGACAGGCTGCCTGTGGTCTGGATCGCCGGGCCGCCGGGCTGACCGGTCAGCGTGACGCGTGTGCCTTCGGTGATGGTCAGGCTGTCGCCGCCATCCAAAGTGACGCCGTCATTGGTGGTTGTGGTGTCGCTGGTGAGGGTGAAATCAGCGGCCAGCGCCGGGCTGGCAAAGGCCAGGACATTCACGGCTGGCAGCGTGGCCGGATGCAGGGAAAAACACAGCGATTGAGGGGGCGTAAACGCCATTCCAGCCTCCGGCAGCCAACATTCAGATACCCCCAACAAACTGAAATGAAGCGCCTGTTAATCCGGCGGCAGCGTTTCGGTCATTGGGCAGGATAGGTCTGAAA
>CAYXXQ010000373.1:0-3532 GCA_964469075.1 uncultured Rhodobacter sp. | reverse complement strand
GATATCTGCATCTTTGCCAGCCGCTGCAATCAACGTAACGCTGCCGGGCCGACCATCGCTGCGCGGCGCGGTGGGTACGGCGATGGCGCACATATCCAGCAGGTTTACGAAGTTTGTATAGGTGCCGTTGTTCGAATTTGGCGTAACCGGATCAGCCTCAAGATCAGCGACGGAGTAGAACGTGGGGATCGTCGGCACGCACAACATATCAAGCCCCGCCAGCATCGGCTCAGCCTCGCGTTTGAGGTCCGCCAAACGGTAGATACCCCTGAATGCATCCGCCGCTGACATGCTTTCGGCGTGGGTGATGATCTTGCGCGTGACAGGGTGAATGGCATCGGGATTGGTGGCCAGAAGATCATCGATGACGGTGTACCGTTCGGCCACCCATGCGCCTTCGTACAGCATATTGGCAATTGCATAGAGGGGGGCAAAATCAATGTATTCGATCAAAGCCCCTTTCGCTTCCAATAGGGCGATATCGCGCTGAAAGGCGGCCTGCTGGACCTTGTCGCCAAAAAATTCGATCGATGCAGCATCCGGCACACCAACGCGGATCGCCGTCTCGTTGGCCGTCATGGGTTCATGCGCATACGGCTTTGAATAGGCATCTGACGGGTCAAACCCACGGGCCACCGCGAAGGCTTCATAGGCGTCATCGACAGTCAGCCCAAAGATCGAAACGGTATCAAGTGTGCGGCACGCGGGCACCACACCGCTTGCAGACAAAGCACCCAGCGTTGGTTTCAGCCCAACGATGTTATTAAGGGCCGCAGGCACCCGCCCCGATCCGGCTGTGTCCGTACCCAGTGAAAACGTCACGATCCCGTGGCCCACAATCACGCCAGACCCGCCAGACGATCCACCCGGCACAATTTCGGGGTCAACCGCGTTGAGGGGCGCACCATACGGTGTGCGGACCCCCACAAGACCTGTCGCAAACTGATCAAGGTTGGTTTTGCCGATCATCAACGCGCCCGCCGCGCGTAGATTGGCGATCACAAACGCATCTTCGTCAGGCGTGTAGGCATAGGCGGGACAGCCCGCCGTGGTTTCGAGCCCCGCGACATCAATGTTGTCTTTCGCTGCATAGGGAATGCCCCACAGCGGCATTGTGGGATCATAAGGACCAAGGGCCGCGGCCTCTGCCTTTAGACTTTCACGGCTCCGCAAGTGAATGAAAATACCCGGATCATTCACTTTGTCCAAACGCGCGAAAACCTCGTCGATGACGTCTGACGGATTTGTACCTGCGGCGTAGGCGGCGCGAAGGTCGCTCAGCGTGAAGGGAAGATTGGTCAACATGGGCGTCGTCTCCGAAAATTATGTTATTTGTCGTCTCTCAGGGGGTTTGGGCGCGGCAGCCAAAAGCGTCTTGGTGTAATCGCTTTGCGGATTGGCCATCACGTCTTGCGCGGCGCCCTGTTCAACGATTTGGCCGTCTTTCATGACGATGACGTGGTCACACAGTAGGCGCACGACGTGCAAATCGTGGCTGACAAAAAGATAACTCAGCCCCAGTTTCGCCCGCAGATCCACAAGCAAGTTCAAAACGACCGCTTGGATGGACACGTCTAAGGCGGCTGTGGGTTCATCAAGGATCAAAAATTTCGGTTCAAGTGCTACAGCACGCGCAATGCCGACCCGTGCCTTTTGCCCACCGGACAGCTGATGCGGAAAGCGGTCCAGCAACGACAGTGGCAGGCCGACAAGGGTCGCAAGTTCCTCGATCCGCGCTGTCAGCTTTGCACCGCGCATTTTACCCAAGCGCCGAAGCGGCTCTGAAATTGTTTGGCGGGATGTGTGACGCGGATTCAGGCTGTCGGTGGCGTCTTGAAACACCATTTGAATATCAGCGCGTCGTGCATCCTTAGCAAAGCCGGTCGCAGGCACATTGGCGATATCGTCACCGTCAAAAATGATCTCGCCGCTGGTCGCATCCATCAGCCGCACAAGGATTTCCGAGATCGTGGATTTGCCGCACCCACTTTCGCCGACAAGACCAACACATTGGCCTTGGTTGATGGTGAAAGAGATATCTTTGACAGCGTGAACCGGCCCTGATTTCCCAGCATAGGTCTTTACCAGATTGCGCACCTCAAGCAGAGGTGTGTCCGACACATCCGGCACCAGTTCCGTGCCGCGATCCTCGGGCGGCAGAAGGCTGCGCACACTTTCGCCGGCGCGTGGCGTCGCATCAACAAGTTTGCGGCTGTAGGGGTGTTGCGGGTCGCTGAATATCTGGACGGGGTCGCCCTGTTCAACGATCACACCGTCTTTCATCACCAAGATGCGGTCGCAATATTGGGCGGCAAGGCCAAGGTCATGGGTGATCAGGATGCTGCTCATCCCGCGTTCGCGGATCAGATCGCGGACAAGGTCCATGACCGCCTTTTGCGTTGTGATATCTAGGCCTGTTGTGGGCTCGTCCGCGATCAACAGACGTGGATCACAGGCCAGCGCAATGGCACAGACAATGCGCTGGCACATGCCGCCCGACAGCTCGAACGGATAGGCGTTGTAACGGGCCTCGGCGTCATTGATTTTGACCGCCTCAAGAGCCGCGATTGCCTTGGCATAGGCATCATAGCGGGTCGCGCGGGCATGGTGGCGCAGCACGTCCTCAATCTGGTGGCCGACTTTGCGGATCGGGTTCAGGGCTGCACGCGGGTTTTGAAAGATCATCGATATCTCGCGGCCACGAATGTCGCGCATGTCACGTTCCGTCGAACGGCGCAGATCAATCCCCGAATACGTGGCCTCGCCTGCCTTGATCACCCCGCCCGCATCAAGGATACGCATCAGCGCATAAGATGTCACCGATTTGCCAGACCCGCTTTCGCCCACGATCCCGAGGATTTCACCTTTGGACACCTCAAATGTGATGCCGCACACCGCATCGACCTGACCGCGACGGGTCTGGAACGCGACCGCAAGGTCTGTGACGGATAACATCGCGCTCATGTGCGTTTCCTTGGATCAACAATGTCGCGCAGCCCGTCGCCTAACAGATTGAACGTAAAGACCGCAAGCATCAGCCACAGGCCGGGGAACACCGCCAACCACCATTCACCTGAGACGATAAAGTTCGCACCTTCCGCGACCATGATCCCCCATTCCGCCGTGGGCGGGCTGACGCCCAAGCCGATAAAAGACAGGCCAGCGGCATTCAAAATGGCCCAGCCAAGGTTCAAGGACACCTGCACCATCATCGGCGGCAGTGCGTTAGGGAAAATATGAAACGCCAAAACCCGCACATCGGAATTGCCCGCCAGTTTGGCGGCACGGGCAAAGCCTGCATCGCGGCGGATGTTGACCTCGGCGCGCACAAGGCGGGCGTAGAACGGCATGTTGATGACGGCCGTGGCGTAGATGATATTTTCGATCGTGTTGCCAAGAGCCGCGACGATGCCCATGGCCAGAACAAACAGGGGAAACGCCATGATGGTATCAAGGAACCGGTTCAAGATGATATCCAACCACCCGCCCCAATAGCCCGCGATACAGCCCAAAATGGATCCCACAACAAACG
>CAYXXQ010000372.1:0-3538 GCA_964469075.1 uncultured Rhodobacter sp. | reverse complement strand
ATCTATCCCCAGCCGCGGATTATGCCCGGCGGCAAGGCCAGCAATGATCTGGATGCCCCCTCAGAAACGCCAAAATCCTTTCTGTCGCTCAGTGGCGCCGAAGCCTTTGGACTCTGCCTGTTTCTGATGATCAGCCTGCTGTTTTTGATCTGACCCAAGCGGATTGCCAGCCAGTCCTGCTGGCAAAAATCCCAGCTGTTTCCGGTATTCTTCCTTGATCCCTAAGTCGCTTTAGCGCCAAGCTGGGCCCCGGGGGAAGACGCGCTTATGACCCGCTTGCGGGGATCACAAGAAAAAGCCGTCAATTTACATCAAAGATGGGTCATATTCACATTCAGGCCGCCAAAACACCGGATCGTACGGCTTTGGTGATGGCAGAAAGCGGCCAGTCGTTAAGCTTTCAGGATCTTGAGGACCGCTCAAACCAGGCGGCGCAGGCCTTTCGCGCCCTTGGGGTGAGCGCGGGCGATCACGTCGCTATCCTGCTGGAAAACCGGCTTGATTACTTTGAACTGATCTTTGCCGCGCAACGCTCCGGCATCTATTTCACCGCCATCAGCCGCTATCTAAGTAACGATGAAGCCGCCTATATCCTGCGCGATTGCGGTGCCCGGGTTTTCATCGCTTCAAAGGCCACCGCCGACACCGCCAACGCCGTCAGGCGCGGGATTGATGCCGGGGTCAGATGTTTCATGCTGGATGAGGCGCAGGACGGGTTTGAGGCTTGGGAAAGCTTTCGCGCGGGCTTTCCGACCGACCGGATTGCGGGCGAAACCAAGGGCCACCCGATGCTGTATTCCTCGGGCACGACGGGGCGGCCGAAGGGCATCAAGCGACCCTACGCGCCTGAGCCGATTGAGGGCGCGCATCCGATGATGGATGTGGTTTGCCTGAAAATGGGCGGGATGGACGCGACCAGCGTGTATCTGTCGCCCGCGCCGCTTTACCATTCGGCACCCTTGGCCGTCGCCTCCACCGCGCTGATGTATGGCACCAAGATCGTAGTGATGGAAAAGTTCACGCCGGAAGGTTTTCTAACTGCCGCTGAACGGTTCCACGTTACCCACAGCCAGCTTGTGCCAACGATGTTTGTGCGGCTTTTGAAGCTGCCAAAAGACCAGCGCGACAGCTTTGATCTGTCGACCCTCATCTGCGCCATTCACGTCGCCGCCCCGTGCCCGGTTGAGATCAAACATCAGATGATCGACTGGTGGGGGCCGATCCTGGTGGAGTATTACGGCGGCACCGAGGGCAATGGCGTGACGATCTGCGATTCAGCGGAATGGTTGTCACATCCCGGCACGGTTGGCCGCTCACTTTTGGGGCAGGTGCATATCACCGGCGACGATGGCGCGCCCTTGCCGACGGGCGACATTGGTAATGTCTATTTTGATGCGGGCCTGGCGTTTTCCTATCATAATGACCCGGAAAAAACCGCCGATGCGCATCACGAAAAAGGCTGGTCGACCCTTGGCGATGTTGGTTATCTGGATCGGGACGGCTATCTTTTCCTGACCGACCGGCGCGCCTATACGATTATCTCGGGCGGTGTGAATGTTTACCCGCAAGAGACCGAGGATCGCCTGATCATCCACCCCAAAATCGCCGACGCCGCAGTTTTCGGCGTGCCGGATGAAGATCTGGGCGAAGCGGTCAAAGCGGTCGTACAACTGCTTGACCCAACCACCGCCAGCCCGGCCCTGAGTGCCGAGCTGATCGCCTGGTGCCGCACCGCCCTAAGCCCGATCAAATGCCCCAAAAGCATCGACTTCCGCGACGCACTGCCGCGCACGGAAACCGGCAAGCTGTTGAAACGAAAGCTGAAAGACGAGTATTGGCCGGGGAAGGGGTAGGGGGGCAAAGATTGCCCCTATGTTTAGGGTTTGGTGGCATCCAATTGCGCTAACTTGGGTGCAGGGATTAAACGGATTATCCCTATTCTGACCTGTCAGGTGGTTCGGGTCGCCGACGGGCAGACCTTGCGCCAAACGGCTGTTTCAGCGGGCGTTGACGCTGACGCAGACCGCTTGATTGTGGGCATTCCCCAAGCCTTTTTTTAACGATCTTCCGAAGGGCCAATTTGGAAGCTCCCTGACCCCCGTTGCAGCGATGCTTCGGGGGTCATTATTGTGCTTTTGTCAGCTAGGTTGTTCGAGGTATTCGGCAAAATTCTCTGAAAACTCAAATCGGTCTACATTGTTGTGGGTAATGTTCACAATTGCGCCATAGTTTTCGCACACCTTCAATATTTCAAGTATACTCCGAGTCCTTGAGGATCCGAATAATTTCTTGACGATTTGATCGCGTTAGATTCTGTTCGCCCTATGATCCGATCGAATTTTCTTTCCCCTGAAGACCGCCGCGAGTTGTTGTCTTGTGTTAAGCGCCAGCGCGAAGACCACGGTATTGCGCGGTGGGCGAATGCGCTTTTGTTGCTCGACGACGGCAAGTCCTGCGTTGAAGTTGCACGAGTGCTGTATCTGGACGACGACACGGTGCGCGGCTGGCACAAGCAGTATCTGGCCGAGGGCTGGGACGCGGTGGCCTACGATGGTTGGAAGGGCGGACAATCGCGAATGACGGTTGTGCAGGAGGCGGCACTTTGTGTGTGGCTTGAAGGACGGTTTTGCCGATCCACGGTGGAAATCCGGGCGCATATCGCGGCGCAAATCGATCTGCATTATTCCCATTCAGGTTGCGTTAAGCTTTTAGCACGGCTTGGGTTTGAATATCGTAAGCCCAAGGCGATGCCGCGGGTGGCCGATGTCGCCAAACAGGCCAAATTCATCGCATTTTATGAAAACCTGCTCAATTCTCTTGGCGCAGATGAAACAGTGTATTTCGCAGACGCGGGGCACCCCGAATACCAAAGCAAACCTACCTTCGGCTGGGTGAAGAGGGGCGCGAACCCCGCACTCAAAACCACCTCTGGGCGCGGACGGGTCAACATCCACGGCGCGCTGAACCTTGAAAGTTTCGACGCACCTTTCGTCGAGCCGACCACTGTAGACGGCCAAAGCGCGGTGCAACTGTTGGCCAAGATCGAGGCCCGCAACCCCAGAAAGCGTACCATTCACGTCATTTGGGACAACGCGCCCTATCACAAAGGGCCAGATGTCAGAGCCTTCTTGTCACGCAAAAACTGCCGCATCCACTTGATCCAGCTACCGCCCTATTGCCCGCACCTCAATCCGATCGAGAAGCTCTGGGCTGTCATGCTCCAGCATGTCACCCATAATCGCCACTATCTGACACAGAAAAAGTTCGCAGACGCCATACTGAAGTTCCTCAGAGAAATCATCCCAAAATATTGGAAAGACTTTCGAAGTCAGGTCACTGACAACTTCCGCATCATTTCAAATCAAAATCCTCGGGTTCTGGAGTGAGCGGGGTATAATACAATAACTTAGAAATTGCGTCCACTTTTGTTGGATTTTCCATGATTTTCTATAGCTAGTCCCCCAAAAAACTCAATAACTCATTGTGAATAGCCCCTAGAATTGTAGACACCTTGCTTGGTAATTTTGGAAGCAAGGAG
>CAYXXQ010000371.1:0-3550 GCA_964469075.1 uncultured Rhodobacter sp. | reverse complement strand
ACGCGCCCAGCCCGTCGATCCAGGCATGCCGCGACAGCATCACATCCTGCCCGCGTTCCAAAACCGCATCCTGCATCTGCCCTTTTGGCAGGTCATGCCCGGCCGCCAGCGCCCCGGTCAGATCAAGCCAATTCAGGTGCGGTTCGGCCATGTCGGCTGTAATTGTGCGAAAACTCATGCGGGCACCAGGCCCGCTTCTTGCCGGGTCAAAAGCGCCAATTGCACCAGGGTTTCCGCCCAGCCTTCGGACGAGGTGAAATGATGCCCAAGCCAGCCGCGCGCAATCGCGGCTTCGATGTTTTCAAGACGATCATCGACGAATAAAAGCTTGCTGGGCGGCAATCCGCAATCCGCTTCAACCTGTTGATAAATGCCAGGTTCGGGCTTTAGCACCTGCATCGGGCCAGACAGGTAGTGGCGATCAAATTCCGCAAGAAAGGAATATTTGCCTGCGGCCAGATCGTAAGTCTCCCGCCCGATATTGCTAAGGATATAGGTGGCGATCCCCTTGGCGCGCAACGCCATGCTTAGCGTGACGGAGGCGGTGATTTCAGGCGTTGCGATGTCCAGCCAATTGTCGTGCCACAGCCGGATAGCGTCCCTGAATTCGGGGTGCTGCTCCGCCGTATGATAAACGGTGTCGCGAAAATCCCCGCCCCGGTCAATGCGGTCGTTCATGGCGTGCAGATCGACCGTGGCAAACATACGCTTGCGTGCTGAAACACCGATGGCCTGATCGTAAAACCGTTCAGGCTGCCACGCGATCAGCACATTGCCGATGTCAAAAACCACGGCTTCCGGTTTGGGCATTTCAGTCTCCAAATCTTGGCGCTACCGCCTTTTCGGCCGGGCCGAGGTTATCGGCCTGCCTTGCGACATCTCCCGCCAGAACGTGTATAGCCCACCGGACACGATCAGTGAAATGCCGATCCAGGAAATCATGTCGGGCCATTCGTCAAACACCACGACGCCCCAGAAAATCGCCAGCGGCAGGGCAATATATTCAAACGGAGCGGCAAGACCCGCCTCGGCCAGACGATAGGCCTGGCTGATCAGGTAGCCGCCAAAAGTGCTGGCAACGCCGATCATCAGAAACACGATGTAGTCCTGTGACGCAGGCATCGACCATTCGCGAAACAGAAAATCAATCGACGCATCGCCCGAGCCGGCATAAACACCGTCGCTAAACGCCAGCCCCATCGCACCGCTGACCAGAATGAAGGTCAACTGGATGTAAAATGTCATGGTGCTGGCCTTTTCCGTACCACCGATCTTGCGCGTCAGAATATGCAGCCCGGCATAGCCAAAGGCCGAGGCCAGCGGCAGCAATGCGGCCATCTGAAACGTGCCAAGGCCGGGGCGCATCATGATCGCAACCCCCAGCAATCCGATCAAAACCGCCAGCCAGCGTCGTGGGCCAACGGCCTCCCCCAGGAAGATCACTGAAAAGACTGTGATGATCAAAGGGGCGACAAAAAAGATCGCCACCGCATCCGCCAGCGGCATCGCGGCAAGGCCCAGAAAGAACGTCATATTGGCAAAAACAACGCAGAGACCGCGAAACAAATGCATGCCCAGACGTTTAGTCCTAAGGGCGCTTAAGCCGCCCTCAAACGGCAGCAGAAACAGCATTAGAAACAACATTCCAAGGGAGGAGCGGATCAGCACCACCTGATGCAGCGCATAGTCCCCGCTTAGAAACTTGATCGACATATCGTTGAACGAAAAGAATATCCCCGCGCCGACGGCACAGCTGATGCCGATCAGGTTGGACTGTTGAATTGGACTGCGCATGTTTCAAAGAATCCTGTTATTTCAAGCAGGTTCAGGCGGGGGCGGTCGAAAATCTATCCCCTTTGCGACATCAGACCGGCGCAAGTTCGGCTGCATCAGGGATCGGAACAGGATTGTGTTAAAGCCGCCCCGCCTTTTGCACCGCGCGGTCAAGCATATCCAGAAACCGCGACCGATCCGCCTTGGAAAAGGGCCGCCCGCCACCCTGGCGAAACGGATCAGCGGCGCGCAGGTCTGCCATCAAATCGCGCGTCGCAAGTTGGTTGCCGATATTGGCTTCGGTAAACAGATCGCCATTGTGGCGGATCACCTGCGCCCCTGCCGCGATACATTTGGCGGCCAACGGGATGTCGCCGGTAATCACAATATCGCCGCGCCCGGCACGATCCGCGATCCACATATCAGCAATGTCCGGCCCGTCCGGCACGATGATCGTTTGCACCAAAGGATGCGGATTGGGCCTGAGGCCACCATTAGACACAATGAAAACCGCCAACTTGTGCCGGTCGGCAACCTTCACGACCTCGTCCTTCACCGGGCAGGCATCGGCATCGACATAAAGCGCTGTCATCGGCCTACCGGTACAAAGCTTCGGCATGGAAGTTCACGTGGTCTTCCATGAAGCTGGAAACGAAGAAATAGCTGTGGTCATAACCGGGCTGCATCCGAAAGATGCCGTCCTGGCGACGCTCGGCCATTGCGTGGGACAAAGCTTCGGGCTTGAGGTTGGCAAGAAACTGATCGCTCGCCCCCTGATCAATCAGGATCGGCCCGTCAAAGCCGGTTTCCCGCATCATCAGGGTCGCGTCATGTTTGGCCCAAGCCGTCTGATCATCGCCCAGATAGGCGGCCAGTTGCACCTGCCCCCAATCAGCGGCGGTCGGATTGGCAATCGGCGCAAAGGCCGAGGCGGAGCGGAACCGCCCGGGATGCGCCATCGCGATGGTCAGCGCCCCATGCCCGCCCATCGAATGGCCGGTGATCGCCTGCAAATCTTCTTCCAGCATGAAATTGTTGAACAGCAGCTGCGGCAGGTCTTTGGTGATGTAATCCCACATCTTGAAATGCGGCGCCCAAGGGTCTTGGGTGGCGTTCACATAAAACCCGGCCCCCTGACCCAGCGCGTAATCATCGTCATCCGCTACACCTTCACCGCGTGGTGAGGTATCGGGAAAAATCAGCGCAATGCCTTGTTCAGCGGCCCAGGCCTGCGCTCCTGCCTTCACCATCGCGTTTTCATGGGTGCAGGTCAGCCCCGACAGATACCACAAGACGGGCACTTTGCCGTTCTGCGCTTCTTCCGGCAGGAACAAACCGAAGGTCATTTCGCAATCACAACTGTTCGAGGCATGGGCGTAAACACCCTGGACGCCGTCAAAACATTTGTTTTCGGATATGGTTTTCATGGTTGCGGTCCCTTGGTTTGTGCAGGTCTTGCCTAGCGTCCTTCACGGCCTGCTTCAACCCGTGACCGTGGCGATCACATAGGTCAGACTAAGGATGCTGACAATTGTCGAGATCAGGATGGTCGACGACACCCGCACCGGCGCGATGCCGTAATGCTGCGCCAAAATATAGACGTTGCCGGCCGTCGGCATGGCCGCTGCCGCGATCATCACTGCAGCAGTGAAGGGCGGGACGTTAAACAAAAGACAGGCCGCAACGGCCACGGCCAGCGGGTGCAGCCCCAGCTTGGCGGTGGACAGCCAGATCGCGATGCTTTTGCGTTCGGCCGATTTGGAGGCGAGCGAAGCGC
>CAYXXQ010000370.1:0-3566 GCA_964469075.1 uncultured Rhodobacter sp. | reverse complement strand
GCGCGGGCGCCGGGTGATCCAGGCGGCCATCATTGCCGGAAAGGCCGGATATCCGCCGAACCCCGCCACAACATCCGGCTTTTCGCGCAGCATCCGCAGGGTCGCGGTCACAACACCTTTCAGCAAATGAATCGGGGCTGCCAGCTTGCCGCGCAAACCGCCGCGGCCAAAGCTGGCGCTGTCGACAACCTCGATCTCGACCGTGTGGGGAAAGCCGCCAGTATAGCGCGCGCCGCGTAGGTCAGTTGACAGTTTCACCCGCCAACCTGCCCGCAGCATTTCTTCAGCCAAGGCCTGGGCCGGGAACATGTGCCCGCCCGTTCCGCCCGCCGCTATGATCAACAATCGTTGCCTGTCCATCCGACCTTTATCCCATGCGTCGCCGGATGATATCACCGATTTCACCCTGCGGTCGGGAGCGTGTAAACGCCAGAAGCATCCCCAATGCAATCCCCGCTGCGATCAAAGATGACCCTCCATAGGAGACAAATGGCAGCGTCATCCCCTTGGCTGGCAACAATCGCGCCGCAACGCCCAGATTGATCAGCGCTTGCATACCAAACAGCGCAGCAAGCCCGGTTCCGGCCAGCCGCGCGAAGGGGTCACGCTCTCGGATCAGGCGAAACATCGAACGCACTGTCACCATCATAAAGAGGCCGATCACCACCAGAACCAGAATCAACCCGTATTCTTCCGCCGCAACCGCGATGATGAAATCGGTATGTGCATCCGGCAGCGACCACTTGACCGTGCCACCGCCGACGCCGACCCCGAAATAGCCACCCTCCTGGATCGCATTGGCGGCAAATCCCAACTGCGTGGTCGGGTCAATCTCGGGGTTGAGATAGCCGTCGATCCGGCGGGCGAAATGTTCGGAATATTGATAGGCAAGCGTGCCGCCAAAAACCGTCAGCAGCGCCAATCCAACCAGAATGGCAATCGGCGCACCGGCCACAAAATACATGATGCCCCAGCTTGCCAGGATCAGGCTGGCCTGGCCGAAATCAGGCTGGATCACCAAAAACGCAACCAGGATCAGGGCCACCAGCAGTGACAGGCGTTTGCCGGGGGGGCCGAAAACCTCGCTTGAAGCAGACATCAGCCAAGCGGCAAAGACCACGAAACCGGGTTTCAGAAACTCAGACGGCTGGACCGAGGTGAAGCCAAGCGAATACCAGCGCGTCGCACCTTTGCCAAAATCAGTGCCGAGAACCGGCAGCAAAGCCACCGCAAGGAAAGCCGCAAAAAACCCGATGACACCGAGGCGACGCACCAAGGTCGGCGACATCATTGAGGTAATGATCATTGCCGTCAGGGCGATACCGCCAAACAACGCCTGTTTGGTGACATAGTAAAACGGAGCATGTCCGGTTTTTGACGCCAGCGGCGGTGACGCAGCAAAGCCAAGCAGCAGGCCGACGGCGAATAATAACAAGACGCCGGACATCGTCCAGCGATCCACCGTGCGCCACCATTTGGGGAGAATCGGCTCACCCGGCCGAACCGGGTTTGCCCCGTGGACCATTTCCGTCATGGGTACTGCCCCGAACTTGCTGCCTGCCTTGATGCCACCGGTTTACCGGCTGGCTTTTGTTGCCAAAACTCTAGCCTGTTTGCGCCGATGACGCCAGCAACTTTTGGAGGCTATGGCTAGCTTGGCGAAGTTGCGCCTGCGCCCCGCTGCGCCTTCAGCTTTGCAGATGCGCCGCCACATGACGTGCAAAATCTTCGCCGCGTTTTTCAAAATTCGGATATTGGTCAAAACTGGCGGCAGCAGGGGCCAAAAGCACGGTATCGCCCGCTTCAGCCTCGGCAGTTGCCCGCGCTACGGCCCCGGCCATGTCGTGGCAAATCTCGTAAGGCACCTGCCCTAGTTGCAGCGCAAATTCTTCTGCGGAATGGCCGATCAAGTAAGCCTTTGTCACGTTTGAAAACAGCGCTGACATGCCTGCGATGCCGCCTTCTTTGCCCAAACCACCCGCGATCCAGCGGATGTTTTTGAAGGCGGCCAGTGCTTTGGCCGCACTGTCGGCATTGGTGGCCTTGCTGTCGTTGATAAAGGTGACGCCATCACGGCTGCCCAGAACCTGGCTGCGATGCGGCAGGCCGGGATAGGTTTGAAAACCCTTTTCGATCATGCGCGGCGCCATGCCCAGCGACCGGCAGACGGCATAAGCGGCACAGGCGTTTTGATGGTTGTGCGCGCCCGGCAACCCGGCGATATCACGCAGATCAATCGACGCCATCTGCCTGCCTTTGCGCCATTCGGCCAGAAATCCTTTGCGGGCAAAAACGCTCCAATCCGTGTCTTGCAGCTTCCGTCCTGAGGAGATGCGGATCACCGGCTCACCGTTTTCGGCAACCTCGCGCATCTGATTGGCCAGAAACTGGCCCTCGACCTCATCCACCCCGATGACAGATCGGTCCGGCCCGCCTTCAACAAACAACCGACGCTTGGCGGCAAAATAGCCCCCCATCCCGCCGTGACGGTCAAGGTGATCCGGTGTCAGGTTCAGAAACACCGCGATGTCCGGGGCCAGCGCGCGTGCCAGTTCGATCTGGTAGCTGGACAGTTCCAACACCACAACCTCACCATCTACCGCCGGGTTGATGTCCAAAACCCCGCGCCCGATATTGCCGGCCAGTTGCACGGGTTTGCCGTGATCAGCTAGAATATGATGGATTAGGGCCGAGGTGGTCGATTTGCCGTTTGACCCGGTGACCGCCACCACCCGCGGCATCACGTCAAACTGATCCCAGTCAGGGGTCGCGTAAGATCGGAAAAACAGCCCGATATCATTGTCCACCGCAACGCCATGATCCCAGGCGGCGCGGATGATCGGATGCGGGGTCGGATAAAGATGCGGAATACCGGGGGAGGTGATCAGCGCGACGATCCCGTCCCAGGCGTCCTGTCGTGTCAGATCATGCAGGTGCAGGCCTTCATCCAGGGCCCGGTCGCGCGATTCAACGCTGTCGTCCCAGCAAAGCGCAATTGCGCCGCCTGCCTCCAGCGCTTTGGCGGCCGTCAATCCTGACCGGCCAAGTCCCAGCACTGCCACCTTGTGACCCTTATATCCGCGTACTGGAATCATCACCTGGCCCTGCCATTTCAGTCAGCGCCAAGATGCGACAACTTGCCAGCCGCCGCAAGTCAGCTCCGGGGATAGCGTGCGCTTAATCGGCCGGCGGGATTGCGACCAAGAATTCGGCAATGTCACGGCGGATTTCAGCATGATTGCCCAACAATAAGTGCCCGCCGGTTTCTTTGATTATAAGCTGCGCACCAGGTATTTGGTTTGTGATATATTCAGCAATCAAAACGGGGTTGATGCCGTCGTCACGCGCATGGATCACCAAGGTTGGCACGTTGATCGCCGCAAGATCATGCTTTGCGTTCGGATCAATCGCCGCACCTTCATTGCCAAGGCCAAGCTGGCGGCGGCTAACAGGTAGGAAGGCCGCCAACATCTCGTCGGCAAAGGCGATGTCGTCAGCAGGCAGGGTCGCGCGCGCGTCTGGCGGCATGTCAAAAGCGGCCTCCAACTGGCCGGGCATCAGTTTTT
>CAYXXQ010000369.1:0-3567 GCA_964469075.1 uncultured Rhodobacter sp. | reverse complement strand
ATGCGAAAACTGCCGCTTGGGTACGGCCTTGCTGCCGCCGATAATCAGGGTCGGATACAAGCCGACGATGTCCAGCTTGTCCGTCAATGTTTCCATAGTTTCAACAAGTTGGTACTTGGCTTTGATGTATTCCGTGCCCAATTCCCGTGCTGCTGGCAGGATTTCCCCGCGGCCGTCAAGCACGCTGGCGGTGGCGAAATAGAGCACCCGTTTACAGCCTGCGTCGGCCAGATGTTTGGTCAGATTGACATTGGCGTTCACGGTAACTTTCTGGGCCTCGTCCCCGCCCCAGGCGGTGGCGACCAGAATTGCGGTGTCGATTTTGGGCAAATCAGGCAGGATGTCCGCGATCCCCGCGAGGTCGCAATGATGGACCGAGATGCGGTCCTGATATTCAGGCGCCACGTCAAGCTTGGACGGGTTTCGCAAGATCAGAACCAAGTCGTGATCGGTTTTGCTTAAAAGCTCGGCGACCAGGTATTGGCCGACGCAGCCTGTGGCCCCGGTTATCAGGATGCGCATATCTGTCCGTTTCTGTTGACTGTCGGCGGCTTCATACCAGATTTCGCCCGAAGGAAAAGCTTGTTTCTGGGCGGGATACCGCGCATGGCGAGGGATTGCCGGTGGGGCCGGGGATCTGCATCACCCGTCGCGGGACTTGCTGTTGAGGCGACGCAGCAGCACCACCTCGCGTCGCCAGTCGGCGGCTTTCTGGGCGGGAAATCCGGCTTGTTTTTCCCCCGGCGGGACATCTTTGGACACGCCGCTTTTGCCTGCGATCATCGCGCCGCTGCCGATCTTGACATGATCCGATACCGCCACTTTGCCGCCCAGCATGACGAAATCACCGACGGTGACACTGCCCGACAGCCCGACCTGGCCTGCAAAGGCGCAATGTTTACCGATGACGCAATTATGGGCGATCTGCACCAGATTATCAATTTTGGTGCCGGTGCCGATTTTGGTGTCGCTGCCCGCACCACGATCAATCGAGGTATTGGCACCAATTTCAACATCGTCATCAATCAGCACCCGGCCAAGTTGCGGCACCTTAACCAGGCCGGTCATGCCCGGCACAAAGCCAAAGCCGTCCTGGCCGATCACGGCCCCGGGATGCATGGTCACGCGATTGCCAATCCGGCAATGGGACAGGGTGACATTGGCACCGATCCGGCAGTTGCTGCCCAAAACAACATTGCGGTCCACCACAGCGTTTGGCCCGATCCAACTGCCCTCACCGATCACCACGCCGTCTGCAATCACGGCACCTGCATCGACCTGACAGCCAGCACCAAGCCGGGCGCTTTCAGCGATGCTGGCCCTTGGGCTGATCTGGCCGTTTGAGGTGGGTTCAGGAAATAAAAGCCCGGCGATGATCGCATAGGCCAGTTGTGGATTGGGCACGATCACCAGCGGTTTATCCTGGCCAAGGTCACGCGCCAGTGTTTCGCTGGTCAGGCAGGCGGCGGCCTTAGTGGTCTTGAATTGCGGCAGGTATTTGCGCGCCGCGACAAAGGACAGATCGCCCGGTTTGGCGACATGCAAAGGCGCAGCACCGGTGATTTCCAAACCTGCTGGGGTTCCCTTAAGCAATGTGCCGCCCGTCAGCTCAGCGATTTCGTCAAGGCGAAAGCTTCTGGCGGGGGTAAAAAACTCAGGCTCGGCCATCTAATTTCGTCCTTTGCGGCGCTGATCTGCAATCACGGGCGTTACAGGTTTTCGCCGTTTTAGCCCTTGGGGTCGCGCAAAGCCAGAGATGCAATCCGGTGGTGTACCTAGTGACGCGCCGCCAGGATCGGGCGTTTTGCGTCTTTGCGCAGAAAGTCGACGATCATCATCACTTCTTTTGAGGCCGCATAGCGCGTGGCGACGCCATCAAGCCGGATCAGGAAGGTCTCAGTCTCGGTCAGAAACAGGTCGCGAAAGGCGTTGCGCACTGTCTGGATGGTGTCGCGATCAAGGCCCGCGCGCTTCATGCCAACGATGTTCAGCCCAGCCAGTTCGGCGTGGTTGCCAACTGCCGAGCCAAACGGGATCACATCCGACGTCACGGCCGCACAGCCGCCGATGATGGAATTGGCACCGATGCGGCAGAACTGATGCACACCCGCCAAGCCGCCAAGAAACACGTTGTCCTGAATTTCAACATGCCCGGCCAGGCTGCAATTGCTGGCAACGATGACGTTTTTGCCGATCTGCACATCATGACCGATATGCGCGGCCGCCATGATGTTGGAATTGTCGCCGATCACTGTGCGGCCACCGCCAACCGGGGTGCCGCGATGGATCGAGGTTTGTTCGCGGATCACGCAGTTGGCGCCGATCTGCAATTCGGTTTCCTCACCGCGATAGCCGGTATGCTGGGGTGGGCTGCCAAGGGTTGTGAACGGATAAACCTGCGTGCCTTCGCCGATCGAGGTCGTGCCTTCGATAGACACATGTGACACCAGATTGACACCGTCTTTCAGGCTGACATTGGCGCCAATATGGCAAAACGGGCCAATGGTGACGCCTTTGCCGATCTCGGTTCCGGGATGGATGATCGCCGACGGATGGATGTCGCAATCAGCGAATGTGCGGCCCTTATTCAACGGACAACTCAAAATCAGTGGCGGTTTTTAGGCAAGGCTTGGTCATCCGGAGGTTTCCTGTGCGCGTCTGTTGTCCAAACTTGGTTGAGGCATTTAAGCAACCTTTTTGGCTCTGTCCATGAAGTATTTTCCGCCCGATCATGCTGGGCTGACATCACGGGGCAGGGTTACAGGAAGGGCGGTATCGCCCTGGTTGTTAAAGAACTCCCGGTAAAAGGCGTTGGATTGCAGCAATTCGGCATGGGTGCCAAATTGTTCGATTTGGCCCCGTTCCAGCACCAGTATTTTGTCCGCGAAGGCGACTGTTGACGGTCTGTGGGCAATGATCAGGGTCGTGCGGTGTTCTGACACCTGATTGAGGGCGGCGTTGAACTTGGCCTCGGATTGCTGATCAAGGGCTGAGGTCGGTTCATCCAGCAGCAAAATCTCCGGGTCTTTCAGAAAAAGACGCGCGATTGCAACCCGCTGGACCTGCCCGACCGACAGGTTGGTGCCGTTCTTTTCCAGAAAGGTGTCGTATTTTTGCGGCAGTTTTTCGATGAACTCAGCCGCGTGGGCGATTTCAGCGGCCCGGTGTACGTCCATATCGCTGGCACCGGGCCTTGCGACTTTAAGGTTATAAAGTAGCGTTTCTTCAAACATCGTGGGCTGTTGAAACACCACACCAATATGGGCGCGAAAATCACTTAAACCAAAAGCGCGGATGTCGGTGCCATCCAGCAAAATCCGGCCCTTGCTGGGTTCAATGAACCGCGACAACAGTTCAAACAGGGTGGTTTTGCCAGCCCCGCTGCGGCCGATAATAGCGACGGATTCACCTGGCTTGATCTCAAAGTTGAGGTCGGTCAGGGCGTAGTCGTCGTCGCCTGTATGGGAATAATAAAGGTTTTCAAACCGCAAGCCGCCCTTCACTTTGGCAGGCACCGGGGCCGTGCCGGTTTCCTGTTCAGTGTCGATCTTCATCAGACGGTTCAGC
>CAYXXQ010000368.1:0-3574 GCA_964469075.1 uncultured Rhodobacter sp. | reverse complement strand
CTTCAAACATCGCCCCACGCGCCAAAACAGGGGCTTCATGAATAATTGCGGCTAGCAAAAGGCGGATGAAACGGTCGGTCACTATCCTGGCCCCCATCCGAACTGGTCGCATGCAGGGGGTGTGCGGCGGCATTCGGGTCTTTGACCCGATCCAAGGGGGGCCAAACGGTGAAACTTAAAGAATATCTGAAGATCGAAAGCGCCGCCGATATCAGCCGCAGCGAGGTTGGCCGCCTCGGCAGCGCAATTCTGTTCATCATGCTGGTGATGATCTATACCGGCCAGAAATTCGCACATGTTGAACAGTCCTACCTGTTAGTCGCAGCAGCCGTTATTGGGGCTTATATGGCGCTGAATATCGGCGCCAATGACGTGGCCAACAATGTCGGCCCGGCGGTTGGCTCTTTCGCTATTTCTCTGACGGGGGCCATCTTGATCGCCTCGGTCTTTGAGGCAGCGGGGGCCATCATTGCTGGCGGTGAAGTGGTGAAAACCGTCAAGAAAGGTATCATTGATCCGGTCACGATCGGAGACCCGGACACGTTTGTCTGGGTGATGATGGGGGCCTTGCTGGGGGCTGCGATCTGGCTGAATGCGGCCACCTGGCTCGGCGCGCCGGTTTCCACCACACATTCGATTGTTGGCGGTGTGATGGGGGCGGGGATTGCCGCTGCCGGTTGGGATATCGTCAATTGGGATTCGATGATCAAGATCGCGTTCAGCTGGGTCGCCTCACCCTTGACAGGGGGGATCGTTGCTGCCGCGTTTCTGTATACGTTGAAGAAAATGGTGTTTTTCAAGGATGACCCGATCACTGCCGCCAAGCAGGTCGTGCCAATCATGATTGCGATCATGGCCGGCACCTTTACCACCTATCTGGCGCTGAAGGGTATTTCGAAAATCTTCACGATCACGTTTTCACATGCCTTGTTGGCCGGGGCCGCTGCCGCGCTTGCCACCTATGTCATCGTGCTGCCAATGGTGCGCCGCAAAGCGCCGCATTTGCCGCAGAACCGCGATGGTGTGAACCAGTTGTTTACCGTACCACTGATCCTGTCGGCAGCCCTTCTAAGCTTTGCGCATGGGGCCAATGACGTTGCCAACGCGGTCGGCCCGCTTGCCGGTATTGTTGAGGTTCTGACCGAAGGCACCGGCCGCGCCAAAGTTGCCATTCCGGTTTGGGTAATGGTGATCGGCGCCCTTGGCATATCGGTCGGGCTGGCGCTGTTCGGCCCCAAACTGATCCGCACCGTTGGCACCGAAATCACGGAACTTGACCGCTCCCGCGCGTTTTGTATTGCCCTTGCGGCTGCAATCACGGTGATTTTCGCCAGTCAGCTTGGCATGCCGATCAGCTCCACCCATGTGGCGCTGGGGGCGGTGTTTGGTGTCGGTTTTTTGCGCGAGTTTTTGGATCAACGCCTTGGCCGTGTCGTCGAAAACGTGCTTGCCAAACACGAAGGCCAGCCGGATTTTGAGGCGGCTGAACATGTGCTACGCGATTTTCAAAACGCCCCACCGGAAGACAAAGCGCGCATTCTGGAAGAGCTGAAAAAGATGGGACCCGAGGCCGTCATCAACGCCGCCCAGCGCAAAGAGCTGACCAAAGCCCTGAAGCGCCAAATGGTCAAGCGATCCTCTTTGCTGAAAATCGTCTCGGCCTGGATCATCACGGTTCCGATTTCTGCCTGCCTTGCGGCGTTGTTCTACTTCTCGCTGCGCGGCATGATGCTGCCATAGGGCGCGCTTGTGAAACGCTTCATCCTTCCTGCGATCCTGCTGGTTCTGATTCTAGGTTTCTGGGCCAGCAGCGATTTCCAGCAGATCGCCGCCGGTGTGGCGATCTTCCTCTTTGGGATGATGATGCTGGAGGACGGGTTCAAACTGTTTAGCGGCGGATTCCTTGATCAAATGTTGCGGGCGGCCACCAAATCCCTGCCCCGCGCAGTCAGTTTTGGCGTCCTGTCAACTGCGATCTTGCAAAGCTCCTCGCTGGTTTCTGTCATCACCATCTCGTTTCTAAGCGCCGGGCTGATCAACTTGCTGGGCGGGGTTGGCATCATCTTTGGCGCCAACCTTGGCACCACAACCGGCGCCTGGCTTGTGGCGGCGTTCGGGATGAAACTTGACCTGTCGGCCTTGTCACTGCCGATGCTGGCCATCGGCATTGTTTTGGTGATGCAACGGGGTAAATACAGTCGCGGGGCCGGGCTGGCGCTGGCAGGGATCGGGTTTTTGTTCCTTGGCATCCACAACATGAAGGAGGGGTTTGAGGCGTTTCGCGATCAGGTCGACCTAAGCCGCCTGGCGATGACAGGTCTGGCGGGCCTTGCGGTTTACAGCCTAATCGGCGCGCTTGCGACCGTGATCATGCAGTCAAGCCACGCAACTGTGGTGCTGATCATCACCGCCCTCGCCTCGGGCCAGCTGACTTATGACAACGCCCTCGCGCTGGCAATCGGGGCAAATATCGGCACGACGATCACCGCCATTCTGGGGGCGCTGGGGGCCAATTTTCAAGGCCGCAGGCTGGCACTGGCGCATCTGATCTTTAACCTTTCCACCGCATTGGTCGCGCTGGTTCTGATCGCGCCCCTGCGTGATCTGGTTGATGTCATGGCCTCGGCTATCGGGTTGGCAGACGATAATTACACCCTGAAACTTGCGATCTTCCACTCGGTTTTCAACCTTCTGGGTGTGGCGCTGATGATCCCGGTGATCCAGCCGTTGATCCGGTTTCTGACCCGCGCCATCCCCGAACCGGTCCTTGACCTCAGCCGCCCGAAATACCTGTCCGACGCTGTCGAAGGCTTTCCATCAACGATTGAACCGGCCCTGCGTCGCGAAGTGCATCACCTTTACAAAAACGCGGAGGAGCTGATTGCGCATGGCCTGAACCTGCATCGCGGTCAGGTTTTCAGCAGCAAAGACATCGCTGCAACCGTCAGGGCCAGCCGCAAGCCAATCGAGTTTGATCTTGATGCGCGCTATGAACAGCGGGTCAAAACCCTGCATGCGGCGATCATCGAATTTACCACAAGGGTCGGCGCCAATGACCTGTCAGAGGCGGAAATCGAAAAGATCTACGCCCTGCGCGATGTCGCCAACCGTATCGTGCGGGCGGTGAAATCAATCAAACATCTCAGGCGCAATGTCACCCAGTTTACCACCCAACCAAAAGGTGGTGTCAGCAAAATCTACAACGACCTGCGCACCGAAATCGCCCGAATTCTGGCTGAGATTAACAAGCTGGATCAAGCCCCGCTTGAAGCCCGCAGCAGTCTGTGGCTGGATCAGGAGCGAATCCAGGTGGAGCGCGACCAGGCCCAGACCAGCGAACATATCGACGCCCTGATCCGCAAAGGGGAGCTTGACGCCATAACCGCGACCTCTTTCATCAACGATTCAGGCTATGCCTATAGCGCCATGCGCGATCTTATCGAAGCCGCGCGTGACCTCTATATAGCGCCCAACACCACTTTGGCGGAGGTTGAGCGCCTGATCGAACTGGACGAAGAAGACGTACATGAAATTGCAGGCACCGGGTCATAAGCACGGGGCTTGCTGATCCGGC
>CAYXXQ010000367.1:0-3577 GCA_964469075.1 uncultured Rhodobacter sp. | reverse complement strand
GCGCCCGATCTATGCCGGGGCGCGGATTGCCGGGTCAGCCGTGACCATCCTGGCGCCGCCTTGCGACAACTGGATGCTGCATGTTGCGATTGAACAATTGCAGGCGGGCGATGTTTTAGTGCTGGGCACGACCTCACCCTCCAACGCCGGGTATTTCGGGGATTTGCTGGCGACATCGGCTAAAGCGCGCGGCTGTCGCGGGCTGATCATTGACGCCGGTGTGCGCGATGTGCGCGAACTGACCGAGATGGATTTCCCGGTCTGGTCGAAGGCGGTATTCGCCCAGGGTACGATCAAGGAAACGCTCGGCTCGGTCAACGTTCCGGTGGTTTGTGCCGACGCGCTGATCAACCCCGGGGACGTAATTGTGGCCGATGACGACGGTGTCTGCGTGGTGCGTCACGACGAGGCGGCCGAAGTGCTGGCCGCTGCCCGCAGCCGCGAGGCGAACGAGGCCGACAAACGTGCGCGGTTTGAGGCCGGAGAACTGGGTCTGGATATTTATAACATGCGGGAGCGGTTGGCCAAGATGGGGCTGAAATATGCTTAGCGCGGTTGTCTCTGTGCTGCCTTTCCATGGGGGCCAGTCCCCACACCCCCAGAGTATTTCTGGCAACAAAGTAGGCAAGGGGCTGACAACATGAATGAAGCCCAGTGTATGTGGATGCGTGGCGGGACATCAAAGGGCGGTTACTTCCTGGCCGCCGATCTTCCTGTTGATCTGGCCGAACGCGACGCATTCCTGCTGGGCATCATGGGCAGCCCCGACCCGCGCCAAATCGATGGCATGGGCGGGGCTGACCCGCTGACTTCAAAAGTGGCGGTGGTGCAGAAATCTTCGCGGGCGGGGGTTGATGTCGACTATCTGTTTTTGCAGGTTTTTGTTGATCAGGCGATTGTCACTGACGCGCAAAACTGCGGCAACATCCTGGCCGGTGTCGGCCCGTTTGCAATAGAACGCGGTCTGGTTGCGGCTGTCGATGGGGTGACACCGGTTGTGATTTATATGGAGAACACCGGCCAAACCGCGGTTAGCCAGGTCGTGACCCCTGGCGGCGTCGTGACCTATCGGGGAGAAGCCGAGATTGATGGTGTGCCGGGATGGTCTGCGGCGGTGCCGATTGAGTTCAAGGACACCGCCGGATCAAGCTGCGGGGCTTTGCTGCCGACCGGAAATGCGGTGGATGAGATCGACGGTATTGAGGTGACGCTGATTGATAACGGCATGCCCTGTGTGGTGATGCGGGCTGCGGATCTGGGGATCGCGGGCGATGAAACCCCAGCAGTGCTTGAGGCTGATGAAGCTTTGCGGGCGCGGCTGGAAAGCATCCGTCTGAAGGCCGGCCCAATGATGCGGCTTGGCGATGTCTCAGCCAAGTCGGTGCCGAAAATGACGATGGTGTCACCGGCCATCGCTGGCGGTACTATTGCCACGCGCACCTTCATTCCGCATCGCTGCCACAAATCCATTGGCGTGCTGGGCGCGGTATCGGTTGCCTCTGCCTGCCTGTTGCAGGGCAGCCCGGCCTACGCGCTGGCACATCGTGGTGCCGGGTCGGTACGGCAGTTGAAAATCGAACACCCAACCGGCGAAATGACTGTCGTGGCGACGCTGGACGCAGGCCAAAACGTCATCTCATCCGCGATCCTGAGGACCGCGCGCAAGTTGATGGATGGCATGGTTTACGCATAAGGAATTGAACATGGATCCCGATTGGCTGGTCTTTCATTCAAGCCCAAAAAAAACCGAGTTCAAACTGCCGGAAGGGGCTGTCGACGCCCATTGTCATGTCTTTGGCCCGGCGGCCGAATTCCCCTTCGCGCCGGAGCGGAAATATACCCCTTGTGACGCCGGAAAAGACCAGTTGTTTGCCCTGCGCGACCACCTTGGCTTCAGCCGCAATGTCATCGTTCAGGCAACCTGCCACGGCAAAGACAACCGCGCCCTGATCGACGCCTGCCGATGTGCGGGCGACCGCGCGCGCGGCATCGCCAGCGTTGGGGCAGATATCACCGAGGCGGATTTGGAAGACATGCACGCAGCCGGCATTCGCGGTGTGCGCTTCAACTTTGTCAAGCGTCTGGTCGATGCCACCCCGCTTGAGGTTTTTCTGTCCATCGCCGACAGGATCAAGGCCTTCGGCTGGCACATCGTGGTCTATTTTGAGGTCGACGATCTGGCCGACCTGACACCGTTTCTGCGCCAGCTTCCAACCACCATCGTCGTGGATCACATGGGCCGGCCAGATATCGCCAAAGGCGTTGATCACCCGGATTTCCAGCGTTTCCTGACCCTGATGCGATACAATGAAAACATCTGGTCCAAGGTCACCTGCCCGGAACGGTTAAGCCTTCAGGGCCCACCCTATGACGATGTCGTGCCGTTCGCAAAAACCGTGGTTGATGCTTTTCCTGATCGCGTGCTCTGGGGCACCGACTGGCCGCATCCCAACATGAAATCCCATATGCCTGATGATGGTGAATTGGTTGATTTTATTCCCAGAATTGCCCCTGAACAGGACAAACAGCAAAAACTGCTGATCGACAACCCGATGCGCCTTTACTGGCCATCCTAGCAGAAATAGGAGAGCAAGATGAAGGTAGACAACCCGTTTGACCACCACGCTCCGATCCCCGGCACGACCTTGTTCAATGGGGAAATGGCGATGAAGGGCTATGCGCTGAACAAGATGTGTTACGCGTTCAACAAGCAGGAAAATCGCGATGCCTACAAGGCCGATCCCGAAGCTTTTATGCAGAAGTTCAACCTGAATGACGCGCAAAAACAGGCCTGCCGCAACGCCAATGTCCTGGAGATGATTGCCGCTGGCGGCAACATCTATTACCTGGCGAAATTCGCAGGCATTTACGGGCTGGATGTGCAGGATGTTGGCGCACAGCAAACCGGCGTGACCAAAGATGAATTCAAAGAAAAACTGCGCAGGCAGGGGGACTGATCATGGCGAGAATTATTGGTGGCTTGACCACATCTCACATCCCGGCTGTTGGCAACGCGATCCAAAAAGGCCTATATGACGAGCCCTATTGGGAGCCGTTTTTCCGTGGCTACCCACCGATCCGAGAATGGCTGGGTGACCACAAACCCGATGTCGCGATCAACATTTATAACGACCACGGGCTTGGGTTTTTTCTGGACAAGATGCCGACCTTTGCAATCGGCGCGGCGCATGAATACCACAATGCTGATGAGGGCTGGGGCCTGCCAACCTTGCCGCCGTTTCCAGGTGACCCGAAACTAAGCTGGCACATCATCGAAAGCATGGTCGCGGACGAGTTTGACATCACCTCCTGTCAGGAGCTTGAGGTTGATCACGGCTTTGTCGTACCGATGCAGCTGTTCTGGCCCGGTGCGCCCAACAATCCCGACATGCCGCGTGTCGTGCCGATCAGCGCCAACACCGTGCAACACCCGATCCCAACCCTCAATCGCGCATTGAATTTCGGCAAAGCCCTGCGCAGCGCGATCCTGTCTTATCCCGAAGACATTAAGGTCGTCGTGCTGGTCGCCGGCGGCCTCGGGCCGAAGACCCTGGCGCTGCCGCTCGGCTGGGTTCTG
>CAYXXQ010000366.1:0-3591 GCA_964469075.1 uncultured Rhodobacter sp. | reverse complement strand
GAACCGGGCTGGCAGCAAATGGAAACTGGCGCTTTGGGATCAGGATTATTGGGCCCAGAAGGACGTCACTGCGCAGCCCAGCTATTCCTGGCCGGTGTCGACCGGGCGGAAATATTCTGACTCTCCCTCCGGGCCGACACCGCTTGGGGTTTTTAATTCCGATGACCGGCGGGCCAGGCACCGGGTCGGCTGGGGCTCCCCGGGGATGTATAACTCGATTTATATTGATCTGCATTATTCCGGTGGTCGCGCGTCGGGCGTGGCCATTCACGGCACGACGAAATCCAAATATTCCCGCCTAGGCACGATAGACAGCCACGGTTGCGTGCGGATGACCCAGCGCAATGCGGATGAGGTTTGGCGCCTGTTCCACCCGGACAATTCGCCGGGCCCGCAATCGCCGATCTGGGGGGAGGTGCCACGCTACTTCAAATCCTCGCCCCGGCCTGATCTGTCGGCGCGGCGCGGATATGTGCGTGATGGCACACTGCTGCGCGACAAGGATAACAAACTTCTGACCAAGCCCGGTTACCGCGCCGTTTTCGTGTTTTTCCGGGACGACATTTAATGCGTCACCTCGCCTGGCATCTGTTCTCAACCTGGATAACGGCGGCCCTGTGCGCCGCAGTTTGGCAGCCATTGCAGGCGCAAGAACTGGTGATCAGCTTTGGCGGCGACGTCAATTTCGCCCGCAATCACCAAAACCCTGAGCCGTTAAGCGCCAACAAGGGCGGCATTCATTCGATCGAAAGTCTGACCGATACGTTGCGCGAGGAATGGCGACGGGCCGATATCAATTTCATCAATGTCGAAACCGTGGTGTCTGCCAGAAATGGCGACCGGCAGATGGGCAAAGGCTTTGTCTTTCGCAGCCATCCCGCCAGCTTTGACTATCTGATCCGGCATGGCGTGAACGCTTTCGCGCTTGCCAATAACCACGCCTATGACCACGGCTGGCCCGGCTTGCGCGCAACCTATCGCTATTTCAAAACCACAGATACGCAACGAAATCCGCTGCTGTTTGCAGGTGTCGGCGATCCTGAAACCGCGTTTGCACCGAAGATCATCGAAAAGAACGGCCTGAAAATCGCAATGTCGGCCCTAAGCTTTGGCAGCGGTCGGTTTGCCCCGAAGGGCGATAAGATCGGCATGGCATATTATAGCGTTGAAGCGCATTACCAAAAGGTGCTGGACGGGCTGAAACAGGCTAAGGCCGATCTAAAGGTTCTGTCGATCCACTATGGTACTGAAAACCAGGTGCAACTGAACCAGAAACAACAGGCCGCCTATCGCCGGGCTTTGTCCGAGGCCGGGGTGCATTTGGTGCTTGGCCATCATCCCCACGTGGTGCGCGGGGTTGAGGTGCTGCCCGAGACCGGGCAGGCGATCTTTTATTCACTGGGCAACCTGTTGTTCATCGGCGGGGCCGCGAAAGACAACAAGCCTGTGGGGCATGATTATGGCATGCTGGGCAAGGCCTATTTCAAGATGGAGGGCGACCGTCTGCATCTGTCAGCCCTTGATGTTTTGCCCCTGAAGGGCGTGCATCTGCGCCCCTATCCGATGAGTGAAAAACGCACCGCCGCAACCTTGAAATATCTAAACGGGTTGTCGCGGCGCATTTCCGGTGACAGCGCAATCAGTTTTGCGCAATCAGGGCCGATGTTTGACCGGGGGGCTGCCTGTTTTGGTGGGCCATACGGGGCCCGCGCGCGGGCGCTTTGTTGCGGCGCGGGCCTGTCGCTGGAATGCGATTTCCCGGATTTGATGTAGCAGGGTTAATCCGCTGTCCAGCCGCCATCAATCATCATCGAGCTGCCGGTCACAAGCGCCGACGCGTCCGACGCCAAATAGACCACGGCGCCCATGATATCCTCCACCTCGCCGGGGCGGCCCAGCTTGATTTTATCAAGCACCCAGGAGCGTTTTTCGGGGTCATCAAAGGTGGGTTGTGTCAGGGGGGTCAGGATGAAGGTCGGGCTGATCGTGTTGACGCGGATGCGGGCCGGTCCCCATTCGATCGCCATCGCTTTGGTAAACCCTTCGACCGCGTGTTTTGAGGCGCAGTAAACCGCGCGGTCAACCCCGCCGACATGCGCCATTTGCGAGCTGATGTTGATCAGCGATCCGCCGCGCCCGGCCTTCAGCAGCCCCTTGGCGACGGCTTGCGTCAGAAAATAGGCACCGCGCAGGTTGACGTTCATTACGGCGTCAAAATCCGCTGCCGTGGTTTCTGTGGCTTGCGAATGCCGGGCAAGGCCCGCGCTGTTAACCAGAATGTCAAACGGCCCGTGCTGCGCCACCGCCTGTGCGGTTCCATCGACATCGGCGACATCCAGAGGCAGGATATCGGCCATCCAGTTTTCAGCCGCCATGTGGTCGGCCAGTTCGGCCAGCTTGTCGCGACGTCGGGCGGCCAGGGTGACATAGGCCCCGGCCTCGGCCAAAGCGACAGCGCAGCCAAGACCGATGCCCGAGGATGCGCCGGTCACCAAGGCGCGGCGGCCGGTTAGATCAAAGGACGGTGTGCGGGGAAATTTGGTCATGGCGTGACCTCCGGAAAAGGGTGGTTTGGGGCCACCCTAAATCGGCTTCAATGGGGGTGCAATCCGGCAATTCCTGCGCGCCTGAATTTGGTCGGCCCGCGTTTCCCCGCCCTAGCCCGACAGCACCCTTGGCAGCCAAAGCGTCAGCGTCGGGAAGGCCACAAGCACCGCCACGCGGACCAGTTCAGCGGCGAAGAACGGCATGACGCCGTTGAACGTATCGCGCATCGGCACGTCCTTGGCCATTGCCGAAATGACAAAGACATTCATTCCAACCGGCGGCGTGATCAGCCCTAACTCGACCACGATCAGCGCCAAAATTCCGAACCATATTTTCAGGTCTTCTGATGTCATGCCATAGCCGGCATTGGCGGCATCGACGTAGTCACCGCCATTGATCTCAACCAGAACTGGCCAGAAAAACGGGATCGCCAGCAGGATCATGCTGAGGCTGTCCATCAGCATGCCCAGAAAGATCAGCGCGACCAGAAGGATGATCAGTATGGTCATTGGCGCCAAACCGGAATTGCCCATCCATTCGGCCACCGCCTGCGGCACGCCGCCCCGGGACATGAAGATTTTCAGCATCTCGGCCCCCAGCAGGATCAGGTAGATCATGCCGGTGGTTTTCGCGGTTTCAAGCAGCGCTTCCTTCATCTGCTTGATTTTCACATAGCCGCGCAATGTGCCGTAAAACCAGACCAGCGACACACCAATGGCTGCAGCCGGGGTCGGGTTGAAATAGCCGAAATAGATGCCACCGATCACCATGCCGAAAATGATCACAACCGGGATGACGTTGATCGTGGCCTCGATAAACTCGGCCCGGTCGGCCATTTCACCGGCGGGACCGGACTGCGGGAAAATGCGCACATAGATGGCGATGGTGACGATGAACAGGATCACTGCGATGATGCCGGGGATCATGGCCGCCATGAACATCGTGACGATGTTTGCCTCAACGATGATGGCATAGATCACCAGCACGACCGAAGGCGGGATCAGGATGCCAAGCACGCCGCCAGCTGCCAGGGTACCGGTCGCC
>CAYXXQ010000365.1:0-3593 GCA_964469075.1 uncultured Rhodobacter sp. | reverse complement strand
TAATGCGCGTTTGCGGGTTCGGTGACGAAATGCGCAGTTTTACTGGGTGCGCGCGACCCAAAACTCCGCGTGATTTCCGGGCTATTCCTTAGGTCGAAAATCACGCGATGCACGTTATCCGGCAAATATTTCGATGCCCATCAGCGCTGAGGGCTGCTTATTGATGGCGCAAAGCCTCGATCGGGTCCAGGCGCGCGGCACGACGCGCGGGGAAATATCCAAAGATCACACCGACGGCTGCCGAAAACAGGAACGCAATCGCCACAATGGCCGGGTCCGGACTGAACGGAATAACCATCAAGTTGGAGGCAACAGCGGCAAGCCCAAGGCCCAGCAGAATGCCCACAATGCCGCCAATCATGGACAGGACAATTGCTTCGACCAGAAATTGCAGCAACACCTGATTGGCGGTGGCACCGACGGCCAGCCGGATGCCGATTTCGCGGGTGCGTTCGGTCACGGACACCAGCATGATGTTCATGATCCCGATCCCGCCAACCAGAAGGCTGACGGCCGCGACGGCAGACAGCAGGCCGGTCAGAACATCGGTGATCCCCGTCAGCATCGACGCCATCTGCTTCATGTCGCGCACGTTGAAATCGTCTTCCTCACCGTCGCTGATCCGGCGGCGCTCGCGCATCAGCGCTTCGATATCGCTCAGGGTGCGATCCGTGGACACCGTGGTTGCGGCGGCCACATAGATCATCGTGATATCCGTTGACCCCGTGACCCGGCGTTGAAACGCCTTGATCGGCATCAGCACGATATCGTCCTGATCCGAGCCAAAACTAGACGCCCCTTTGGCCTCGAGTAGGCCGATCACTTCGCAGGTTACATTCTTGAGGCGTATTTTCTCGCCAATCGGATCGGTGTTGCCAAACAATTCCTGACGCACTGTTTCGCCGATGATGCACACGGCTTTGCCCGAGCTTTCCTCGGTAGGCAGGAAACTACGCCCCAGCACAACCGGCCAATCGACCACGTCGAGATACCGATCATCGGTGCCAGCAACGGAAGTGCGGGTATCTTCAGTTCCATAGACCGCGTTCAGGCTGGTCTGGTTGTAGGGGGCGGCAGTGCGCACGCTGGAAAGTTGATCAATCAGCGCCTCGACATCCTTGGCTTCCAGCGCAGCCGAGACAGAATTATTGCCCGGCCCCATCTGGCCCGCGCCGGGCATGACCATCAGCACGTTTGTGCCCAGCTTGGCTACATCCGCTGTCACCTGATCCGAGCTGCCTTGCCCGACCGTGACCATAGCGATCACGGCGGCCACGCCGATGACAACGCCCAGCACTGTCAGGATCGAGCGCAGAGTGTTGCGAAAGATGGCCTGGATTGCCAGGCGGATTGTTTGCCAGATCATGCGCTGTGCCTTTCACGATTGAAGACTTCGGCGGGCGGGCCGTCACGTTCGACCCGACCGTCAACCATCCAGATCACCCGCTGGGCATAGGCGGCCATGTCCTCCTCATGGGTGACCATGACAATGGTGATTTGGTCGCGTTCGTTGAGCAACTTCAGCAAATCCATGATTTCAAGCGACAGTTTCGTGTCAAGATTGCCCGTCGGCTCATCCGCAAGAATGACCTGGGGGCTGCCGACCAAAGCGCGGGCGATGGCTGCGCGCTGTTGCTGGCCACCCGACAGTTCCGATGGATCGTGGTGTTCGCGCCCTTGCAGCCCGACCTTTGCCAACGCATCCAGCGCCTGTGCACGTCGCTCGGCGGCGGGAACGCCCTTGTAGATCAACGGCAATTCCACATTATCCAGCGCAGAGGTTCGCGCCAGCAGATTGAACCCTTGAAACACGAACCCCAAGTAGTTGCGGCGCAAGATTGCGCGCTGGTCTTTGGTCAGATTTCCGACATGCACGCCGTTGAACAGGTAATCGCCGCTGGTAGGGCTGTCGAGACAGCCGATCATGTTCATCGCCGTCGATTTGCCCGACCCCGACGGCCCCATGATCGCCACGAACTCTCCCTTTTTGACCGACAGGCTGACCCCTTCCATAGCGCGTACTTCTGCTTCGCCGTGGCCGTATGTTTTCGAGATGTTGCGCAGCTCGATGACGGGCACGTCCGCATCTTTGGTATCGGTCATCTTATTTGCCTTCGACCATATCGGTGATGACTTGATCTCCGCTTGCCAGATCGCCGCCGGTTACAATGGTTTGCAAGCCGTCGCTGTCGCCCGTTTCAACAGGGATCTCGATTGCCGCCCCATCGCGACGCACCCAGACCGTGCCGCCCGACACCGCCCGCGAAGTGTCGCCCCGGTTGCGCGACGGCATGAGCAGGCCTAGCAAGCCACCACCGCCGCTGTCATCGTCCGATGCTTCGACTTCGATAACCTGCGGCGGGGCAAATCGCAGGGCCGCGTTTGGCACCAGCAGCACGTCGTCATACTGCGCGACGGTCACATCCGCCGTGGCCGTCATGCCGGGGCGCAACAACAGGCTGTCATTCTCGACCGACAAGATCGCCTTGTAAGTGACCAGGCCATCGGTGTTTTCCGACGCGTAGCGCACCATAGAAATCTGAGCCGGAAACAGCTTGTCATCATAGGCATCGACGGTGAAACTCGCCTTGTCTTTAACTTTGATGCGGCCGATATCAGCTTCGGCCACGTCGACCTGCAACTCCATCTGCGTCAGATCCTCGGCGATGGAGAACAACTCGGGCGCTGACAGGCTGGCGGCCACGATCTGCCCGGCATCGACCGAGCGATCCAGCACGACACCGTTGATCGGGGATACGATGGTGGCCTTACTCAGGATTGCTTGCTGCGCCTCCAACTGGGCCTGCGCCAGATCGACGTTGGCCTGCGCACTGGCCACATTGGCGCGTGCGCGGCCCAAAGCCGCCTTGGATGCAGTAAAATCGGTTTGCGAGGTCAGGCCGCGTTGGTCGAGTTTCCGGGCAACGTCGAAGTTAGCCACCGCTTCAAGCAGGCTTGCGCGGGCGCTGGCCAACTGTGCCTCGGCAGCTGCGCGGCTGGCGTTCTGGACCGACAATTGTGCATCCAACTGTACCGTGTCTAACCTTGCCAGCACCTGTCCCGCTTCGACGGTATCGTTATAATCCACCAATACCTCGGCGATCGTCCCGGACAGTTCAGATGAAATTTCAACCTTATTTGTCGGTTCGATCGTGCCGGTTGCCGAAACGGTTACTGTCAGACTACCGCGGCTGACCGCTTCGGTGAGATAGGTCACTTGAGAACGCTCTTCAGCGCCTTGCATCCACCAGACGCCCAGCCCGCCAACCAGAACCGCCGCCGCCAGCCAACCCAGCCATTTCAGACGATGGTGTTTCGAAGTACCCACCCCAAGAGAAGCTTCGATTTCGCGTTGGGTTTGATTCATTCGCCGTTCCGATCCCGTAAAATACTCGCGCACCTTAAGACAACGATCTGGCTGTGCTTTGATGCATATCAATAAACGTATTCGGGGATACTTTCCGTCGCAGTGAATGCAAAATTTTGTAAAATGTGGCTTTGCCAGGGGCAGGAGCGGCGCACCACAACCATACCTCTCTTTGAATAGCCCCTAGTTTCCTAGACACCTTGCAGTTTCAGTTTCTGCTGCTGTT
>CAYXXQ010000364.1:0-3612 GCA_964469075.1 uncultured Rhodobacter sp. | reverse complement strand
TTTGCGCCGCCAGACGGCCATCAGCAGGGCTTGCAGCGGCAGGTCGGTATAGGTGAGCACACAAGCGATCCAGTGGCCGACACCGGCCGCGCAGAACTGGAAGGGCAGCAGCGCGGCGAGCGTGACGCGGGCGGATGGCAAAAGCCGGATGGACATCCTGCATTACCGCGCGGAACAGGGCTTCACCTGCCCGGACCCAATAATCGCGACGCATGGGCGACGGTCCTCGCCACACGCCCCGATCTCGCGCCCGCTGTGGGCTTCGATGATTGCCTCGCATGGGCGGGCCGTCTCGCGGCGCATCCTGAAAGCCCGGGCGCGGCGGCGGCTCAATCCGCTCTTCGTCGGATGGCTGATGGGTTGGCCCATCGGGCACGCGCTCTGCGCCTGCTCGGCAACGGAGTTCACCCACTGGCAGCAGCACATGCGTGGCGCTCTCTTGCAGCTGCCCATGGGGCCGCTGTCCTCTTGCTGGCGCTTCTCAACCAGGCGCGGTCCAAGGGACCGCAAACTAAAGCGGCAGGGTTGGCGGCGCAGGCGGACGCACGGACGGAAGCGACCCGCAAAGCCATCGAGACCGTTCGCGGATTGGGCATGGCACGGGCCATGACGCGGAGCTGGCACACGGCGCGGGACGCAGCGCTTGAAACTGCCATGACGGCGTCGGATACCAGCGGGGCGTTGACTGCCAGCACCAAAGCCACCCGGCTCTTGCTGCAATCGGCGATCCTGGGGCTTGGCGCTTTCCTGGTGCTGCGCGGCGAATTGACGGCGGGCGCGATGATCGCAGGTTCGATCTTGCTGGGCCGTGCGCTGGCACCTGTGGAACAGGTTGTGGGCCACTGGCCGCAGTTCCAGCGGGCCATGACGTCCTGGAAGGATCTATCGAAGCTACTGGAGGCCCTGCCGGTCGCGCGAGAAAAGACCGACCTGCCACGCCCTACGGCACGACTTGATGTGCGAGACCTCGCCGTCGTGCCGCCCGGAGAAACCGCGCCTGTCTTGCAAGGCATCACCCTGTCGGCCGATCCGGCGTATCCACGATCAGGGCCTGCCCGTCACGCAGGCTGAACTCATCGCAGAAATGCAGGACTGGTTCGCCGATCAGACAGGTGGGGCGAGGATCCCCGACAGCCGCAGCATCCGCAGGCGGATCACGCCGATCTGGCATGAGCTGCGCCGCGAAGACGCCTGACCAGCCCAGCACAAGGCGGCCCGGATCACGCAGACCTTTGATCGTCGGCTAAGTTCTTGGGCGCGGCATCGGCATCATGCACGATCTTCGGGCGGGGCCGGAGCATGCTGGCCACGGCGTCCACACCGGCGCGCAAGGGCGAATCCATCAGGTGCGCATAACGCTGGGTCGTCTGCATCTGGCTGTGGCCCAGCAGCTTGCCGATCATTTCCAGCGAGGCCCCGCCGCTGACCAGCAAGGAAGCGAAGGTATGACGCAGATCGTGGATGCGCACCCCGGGAAGTTTGGCTTGTTTCTGCATGTTGATCCAAAAGCGGCGGATTTCCTTGACCGGCTGGCCCGGCACATCGCCGGGAAACAGCCACGGATTGTCCTTTGGCACCACCAGCTGGCGCTGGCGCACAATGGCTGCCACCTCGGCCGAGATCGGGATGCGGTGGATCTTGCGCTGCTTGGTGGTAGTGGCGGGCTTTGACCAGCTGCCCAGCTCCAGATTGAACTGTTCAAACCGGGCTTGGCGCACCTCGCCCACCCGGCTGCCGGTCAGCAGGCAGAGCCGGATGATCCCTGCGCCGCGCTGATCCTCGGCCGCGTCCAGTGCCTCGGCCAGCCGCGCGATCTCGTCTTGCGACAGGAACCGCTCGCGGGCGTTCTCCAACCTTTTCTTGAAGCCTGATGCCGGATTGTCCGTGCGCCAGCCCCAGCTGATGGCAAGCGTGAACATCTTGCGCAGCACCTCGCCCGTCCGGTTGGCGCGGATTGGAGTCGGCTTTGACCCTTGCAGCTTTCGCGCCCGGTTGTTGGGTTTGTCCTTCGAGGGCCGCGCCCGGCCCATGGCGATAATGTTCAGCAGTTTCGCCACATCATGCGGCGTGATCTCACTGACCAGTTTGTTGCCCCAATGGGGTGCCACGAGTTTCTTCAACATCGATCGCTGGTCAGATGCATTGGTCATGGCCAGATGCGGCACATGTTCGGCCAGATAGCGGTCGATCATGTCGTTGATCCTTGGGGCCTCGCGTAATTCACCCCGCGCGCCAAGGGGATCATGGCCCTCGTCAATCTCGCGGCGCAGTTCCTTTGCACGCTCGCGCGCGGCAGTCACCGTCCATTCCGGCCAGCGCCCGATGGCCATGCGGCGCTGGGCCCCGGCATAGCGATAATCGAGCGCAAACGACCGGTTGCCCGACCGCAGGATGCGGATCGAAAACCCCCGCACCTCGGAGTCGAAGATCTGATAGTCGCGCCCCTTCGCGGGTGTAGCCTCCCGCACCGATTTATCGTTCAATCGTAATCTGTTGACCAACTCAGGACCTCCTTTCACCTATGACACAGGCGTAGATTCGCCCCACAATCAAGCCAAGCACAGACACTGGGGTGGCGGGGAGGCGCAGGGTGGCACCGGATCGCCGCACCCGTGCCACCCGTTGTTTTGTTGGGTTTTGCGAAAAATCTGGCAAGCGCGGCCCGCCCGGTGGTGGCGTGCAACGGTTCGCGCAGCGCGCATTGGCGCCAGATTCACCAAGGGGTTTTTGTAAATTTCCAATGAAATCAGGGGGTGGCGCGGTTTCGGCAGACCGATGCCACCCTGCCACCCAACTGAAACCCCGCCTGTGCCGCCGAGTGTCGCCCAATGCGGGCCTGTGCGGTCTGAACGGGCACAACCGCCCCCGGCGCGGTGCTGGCAGGCACGCCTGCCCGCCGTGCGCCTGAGTTGTCCGACATCACTCCAAACGCGCAAACCCCAATAAAACAAGGGGTGGCACGCAATGCCAATTCCAGTGCCACCCCGCGCCTTCCCGCCACCCCTTCGCGTCTGCGTCTCTTTGAACGGGAAATCGGCCCGCTTCGGGCGATCAACGGGAGACATGAGCATGACAGACACCGAAACCACCGAGCGATGCGCGCCGGGTGGCGTATTGACCGGCTGGATCAGCCGCCTCGACCTGGCACTTGAACTGGATCTGACGGTGGACACGCTGCGCCGCTGGGAGGCGCGACGTTTCGGACCGCCCTGCGTGCGCGCGGGCCGCAAGGTCTATTACCGCCGTGACGCGGTGCAGGACTGGCTGCAACAGCAGGAACTGCCGAGCCCCCGGCGCGCGGGAGGTCGGCGATGAAGCCGCACCTTTCCGTTCGCAAATACCCTGCGCGGGACACGGCGCGCGCGGACTGGATCGACGAGCGGCGGCGCGAGGCCCGCGCCGTGGTGGCCGATGTAGCCCATCACAGTGACCACCTTCTCCGGCTGGCCTGCACTGTGCTCGTTCAACACGGCGAGACGGAAGAGGAACGCGAGGACGCCCGCATCCTGCTGGTGGTGGTCGATACAAGGCATCCCACGCGGGGCAACCACCGCCCGGATCCGGAGGTGGGGTCATGAAGCGGCGCGGCACACCCGAGGCCGATCTGCAGCG
>CAYXXQ010000363.1:0-3618 GCA_964469075.1 uncultured Rhodobacter sp. | reverse complement strand
GTGATCAATCCAAATTTGAAGGCCCAACCGGTCACGACGGCCAGCAAACCGCCAAGGATCAGGAAAGGTGGCGATGCCAGGCCAAGTGCCAGCAATGCAAGAATGGCCAGATGCGGAGGGAAGCCGAGGTTCAGGAACCCCGCATCAAGTGCTTTGAATGTGCCGACGGGTGCGCCGATGTCACCAAGCTCGCGCCGATAGGCGTGCCATGCTGCAAACCGAACGGCGGCCAGCAACGCCAGCCCGCCGGCAAGCACAAGCAACAGAGGGCGCGTGGCCCCCAGCGGAACGGCCAGCGCCAGCATGAGCCCGGTGCCTTCGGTCAGGCCTGTTGTAAACAGCAACCGGCCAATCCCTTTTTGCCGCCAAGCCGGGATGCCCTTTGCGGCGCGCAGGATTTGCCCCTGGCAATATAAAAACCCAAGCCCGCTTGCGCCCGCGATGGCGCCGATCACAGGATGGTGCCACAGTAGAAAGAGCCCGCCAAAGCCAAAGAACGGCATCGCAAGGATGGCTTCGCGCGTCATCCAACTGGTTTTGGCGTTGAGGTAGACGTTCAAAAACCGCCAAGGTCGGCCGATTTCAAGCCAGACGCAAAACAGCCCGACGCCAACAAGCGCCAGCGCCAGAAATGCCGCCCACCAAAGCTGGGGCGCAAAGCCGACGGAAAGCATCATGGCCGCAAATAATCCGGTGCCGGTGCCGCCCAGGGTAAAGTTGGCGGCGGCCCGCCAATCCCAGCTCTGCTGCACCTTGGGGGAGACGGCGGCCAGCCCGACCGGGTCGGCGACCATCCCCACCGGTTCGGTCGGGGATTGATCACCGATGTCCTTGTCGTAAAGGTAAATGATGCCGGGGCCGGTCCCCAGATCCTCATGCATTCGGAAATGCCGGTTTTCACGGACCAGTTTTGAAACATTGCTGTAAGGGTCGTCAAGATCGCCCATATGCAGCGCCCCGGCGATGCAGGAATTAACGCAGGCAGGTGTGGCAAGCGGGTCGATGCCGGGCGTCAGACCAAGGGCTTTGCCGGCATCAATCCGGTCGATACACAGGGTGCATTTCTGCGCGACGCCTATGCGGGCGGGGTCTTCGCGCAGGGCCTCGTGCCGCATCTGTTTGCCGCCAAAGGCCGCTGACGGTTTATCAACCCGCGACCGCGCCTGATAGGGGCAGGCGACGGCGCAATAGGCGCAGCCGATGCAGATGTCGTAATCAATCGTGACAATGCCATCGTCGCGCTTTTTGGTGGCCGTGGTCGGGCAAACTGTCAGGCAGGGCGGGTCTTCGCAATGCATGCAGCCGACCGGCAGAAACGAACGCGTTACGTCGGGGTATTCGCCAACCTCAAAATCCAACACATTGCGCCACTGGATACCGGGTGCAGTGGCGTTGGCGTGTTTGCAGGCCGATGTGCAGGTCTGGCAGCCTACGCAGCGGTTCAAATCTGCGACAATCGCATAGCGGGTCATGGCCTGGCCCCGATGCGGCGAACAGACACCTTAACCAAGTCAGCGCCCGAACCGGTTGAATCCGTCAGTTCCATCATCATCGGCGTCAGGGAGTTCATGCTGGGCGTTTGCAGGTCTTTGGCGAACGGCGTTTTCCAGTGATCAAACTGGCCGATCATCAGCAAGGTGTCGGGCCGGATGCCCTGACGCAGCAAGGCCGCTCCAGATGTGGTCCCGGTCGGCGAGGTGATTTCGACCCAGTCGCCTTCACTGATGCCAAGCTGCCGCGCCGCTGCCGGGTTCATCAGAACACCGCCATGCCCGGCGACGTTTGCGGCGACCTCGTGGATCATCTGCAAGCCGGCATTGCCGCCCCAGGAATACTGCATCGACCGCGCGGTCAGCAGCCAGAACGGATAGTCGCCGATCTTGACGTCATAGCGTTTTTCAAGCGCATTTTCCCACAGGCCCTGCAAATCCTGGTAATGCGGCAGGGCCTCATATTCCAACAATTGCTGGTCCCACCAGGTGATGCCGGTTTCATGCAGGCGCGCGCCCAGTTCCTGACCGATGCGCAGCAACCGCTCCTGATAGGGCATTTCAAACCTTAGATCGCGGGCGACCATTGCGGGGTAAAGATACCACTGTTCCTTGGGGAATTTCTTGGTACGAAAGCCGTTTTCGCGAAAGTAATCAAGACCTTGCGATTCCGCCCCGTCTGTCAGCTCGGCACTGGCAGCGCGGCAGCTGTTTTCCCAGATCTCCTCGACCGAATGCTCGGCCTCGACATCCAGCGAGAAATCGTAGTTCTTGCCAAACAGCCGGATCCCGGCAGCACCTTTGTTGATAGACGTGTTGTATTTCTCAAGCAGTCCGGTTCGCTTCGCCAATTCGGTGGCGATCCAGGTAAAATCGCGCGCTTCGCCCTGTGGCTGGCTGGCCGGGTCGCGCAGAGCAAAGCCTTGATGTTCCCAAAACTGCTCGACATATTTCGAGCCACCGATGCGGATCAGTTGCAGGCCTTCCAGATCGGTGCATTCCGGCAGCAGAACATCTGCCATATGGTTGGTTTCGTCCATCGTGTAGGCAAAGCAGACGGTGAACGGGAAATCGGCGATCGCATTGGCAACGACATCGGTGTCCCAAAAGGAAATCACCGGGTTGGTGCGGTAGACGAACCAGACATCCGGCTGGGTCGGTTTTGGCAGATGCTCAAAGCCTTTTTTCTGGCTCATCCAGGCAAGATGGGTTGGCCCCAGCGCTTGTGACCAGGGAGAGTTTGCAGCCAGCGGCACCAAAGTCTGATGCGCGTGGCGTGCGGAGGTGCTTTGAAGCCATTCGCCCTTTTTCGTCGGGTTCATCGGATAATTCATGAACCCGTCCGGCCCCGGCACCACCGACGACCAGCGATTGTCGGCAGGGCGGTTCAGGCGCACCGTCGTGCCCAACGTGCCGCCCGGCACCTCAAGCCCGCCAATCAGGCAAGCCATAAGCGTGCGCGCCCAGACGCATTCATAACCGCCCCAGCCATTGCAAACCGTCTTGCCCAGCGAGATCGCAACCGGGCGGAACGGCAGGATTTTGCCATCCATTTCGATGGTTTCGCCGACATGGGCATGGTCGATATATTGCATCGCGGTATCGCGGATCAGGTCGGCCTTGACGTCACAAATCCCTGCCGCCCATTCCGGGCTGTAAGGTTTGATATGGTCAACCAGATGCGTGAAAGATGGGCTTATGCTGGCATTTTTATGCTGCCATTCAACGTCATCCGGCCCGACCTCCAGGCCCGAAACGGTGAAGGTGCCTTCAAGGGCGGGGTCGGTATTGGGCGTGTCAAACGGCACGGCCTGGTCTGTGTTCAAATCCCAAATCAGCGGTTTTCGACTGTCAGGATCGCGCAAGAAAAAGCCGTTTTCAGCGATCAGGTAGGGCGAGGCGGTGCGGCGTTTCAAAAACGGAATATCCAGCCGGTCACGCGGGATTTCGTGCAGCAAGACATGCAACAGCGCGAACATGAAGGCCGGGTCGGTTTTTGGCTTGATCGGCACCCATTGGGCCGAGCAGGCGCCGGTCACGGATAAATGCGGCTCCACTTGGATGCGTTTCACGCCCCGGTCGCGGGCATCGGCATGGCGTTTGACGCCGCACACCCCGCCTGAGGCTT
>CAYXXQ010000362.1:1976-3625 GCA_964469075.1 uncultured Rhodobacter sp. | reverse complement strand
TATCATAAGAGTATTCGTGAAGTGGAATTCCATACTCCCTATGGGCTTTCAATATTGCGAGAATATTTACAAAATGAGTTCCTTGACTGATAAATTTTATTTGACCTTTATCATTAGGAAATGAATCTTCTCGTTTACCACCTCTACAAAATCCTGAACTTCTAAAACATATACCTCCCATTATGAATAGTTTATCATATATATCTTTAAAGGAGATACATCAAGAGCATTATAAACATTCATCCAAGAATCAAGATGTTTCAACTCGTTGGTATATACTTCACCAAAATAGTTGATTGATTTTGATATTCTTAATCCACTGTGGAATTCAATTACTTCCTTGCCTTTGTTCGTCTTTGTGTTTGATAAATGGAAAACTTCATCTGCTGTTGTTTCAAGAATTTTTAGATGGGAAAGCATCCGTATTCCATCTACTCCTGAAATGGGTCGAGCCATATAGAATAAACATTTACTCATACTAATCCTTGGTAGACCTGGAGAGATTTGAACTCCCGACAAAATGCTTAGAAGGCATCTACTCTATCCACTGAGTTACAGATCTATAATTGTTTTGGAGCCTCCGTTCGGATTTGAGCTCCTCGTTATTGGAGCCGGTAGAGGGAATCGAACCCCCGTTTCAAGAATACAAATCTTGCGCTTAACCACTTAGCTATACCGGCTTAGAAACTTTATCTTTATTTATTCTATGTATCATTTCTGGAACGAAAAGTCAACAACTAACTTCATTTTCAAATCTTTTCTTCAAATCAAGGTATTTCTCATAATCCTTATAATCTTTGAGTTTTGAACCCATCAATTTTTTCACTTTTTTCTGTAATCTCATTTCCGTTTTTAGAATATCTTCTAAATATTCAGAGTCATATTCTTTTTCAATCAATATATCCGTATCATACCCGGAATCTGATTTTATGATACTGAATCCATCATGGAGTTTCTTGATCAAAATGCTTATAAAATCTTGTAAAGATTCCTCTGAGTTGGTAGTTGAGGAATCAAGAAAATCAATAATGTTTATAGTAATCTTCTTTTTTTCAAATCGTCTAGTGCTCTTTACATCATAAACTTTTCTAATATAATCAAGAGTAATAAACGAAACACTACCAAGACAATAGACTTGGCTTGAGGTCAAATCTTCTACTTTAATATCACAGTTTTTCATTTTGTTCTCCATTTTGAATGTTTGTTTTATTCTTTTCTGTATGACGTATTATAACATATTTAGAATCACTTGTCAACAACTAAATTCACTTTATTCCATAATGTGTATCTTTTTTATCCTCAGCTATCAAATAATGACTATGTCCAAAGTCTCAATCTTAACCCTCTCCATCTCCTCAATTGATAGTCAGCAATAGTATCCCATAAAGATTCCATATGATTTATGCGGTTGAATAATTTATTATTGTATTCCTTGTATTCCTTAGGATCTTCTCCAAAAAAATCTTCAGAATTACCTTTGAATAATTCATATAAATCATCTCTTTGAGATTCATATGAAGGATATACTTCTGTCCACCAAATATATAAATCATTCACATCATCGTCAAAACAGGAAGATTCATCAATATAGTCTAAACCATTTTCATCCTCTACATATCTGACCAACAGAGAAAATGAAGATGCTAAAA
>CAYXXQ010000362.1:1267-1966 GCA_964469075.1 uncultured Rhodobacter sp. | reverse complement strand
AAGTAATTCAGGGATATCGTAATAACCAGGCTTGAATCCTGTATGAACCATATGATATCTATGATTTGGATTCAGTCTATATTGAATATTCCAATAAAAATTGTTTACTCTACTTTTGAACGTTTCACAAACATCAGGAATAGATTCTCTAAAGAAATATTGAAAGGGATGATTTTGTTTATTATACTTTTCAATACCTCTCCAACCTTCCCATGTGTGAGCTATAGGACTTTTCATCCAACTCATATCAACATCCTTCTATTTGAGGTTCTTTCTTTGCTTTTCTGACTTTGATCAAAGTTCCTGGTTCACCAATATAATCTTCACATGAAACTTTAGCGACAACCTGACCTGTTTGAGTAGTAAATACATTGATTACTTTACAGGTAACAGCTGGACAAGTTTCACAGGAAAATAAGAATAATCCTACTAGACAGGAAAGGGCAACAGTTTTCTTCATTTTTATCTCCTCTTTTCAACTACATACTTTATTGGTTTATGTTTCTTTGATAATTTTTTCGCTACTTTTTTTGCGTAAGGACCATTTGTATAGGATTCTACCCATTGGGAGGAACCTTCAGCCTTTACAATATATAATGTGGTCATATAGACATATTCTCCATTTTGAATTAGATATTGGTATACACTATTATAACATGTATAGAATAAGAAGTCAATCCTTAATATATATACCCGTTT
>CAYXXQ010000362.1:0-1257 GCA_964469075.1 uncultured Rhodobacter sp. | reverse complement strand
CTCATCATCCTCATCAACCACTATTTTTGCTGAAAGTAATGCCTCAAAATAACCAATCCAAAAAACGGATATTTTAGTTCTTGTTCCATCATCTAGTTCTACTAGAATCCTCTGTGAAGAATAAGTCTTGTCAAACCAATCAAAATCACTTGGTTTCTTATCTTTTATTTTATCACCACAACTATCAAACAGAGAATAATGTTCCTTTATTGATTGTAAGGCTTTTCTGGCTAAATCTTTAGACTCCCAACAACAACCTATTTTCTCTGTTCTTTCTTCTGAACCAAATGAGTTTCCAGTTCTATAAAATATTTCTACTGTATACCTTTCCTCACCTTACCGGTTGAGGCTGATTCATCAAAAGGAACAGAATAATCTTGTAGTCCATCATCAAGACCTACACTTAGTCGTCTAGCCGCTTCCACTAATTCTGGAATATCAAAACCCTGATCTTCAACAAACTGAATCAACAATCTTTCATCACTTTCTCTATTAAACATTTGTAAACTCCTCGAATTCTTTCAAAGTAATAGTATAAGGACGTCTAGGTCTATGGAACATTTTAGGAACCTTTGCTACACCATTTTTGAAAATATAGGTTTCACCTTCATACTTTTTGATTTTAGTTGTACTTTGACGTTTGAATTTCATAGGCTCCTCGCAACCAAAATTAGAATTGTTGATATTGAAATCCAAAACATAAGAATGGGCATATAAATATTCATGATCAATTTCCTTGATAGGTTTCTCTTACAGTCTCAATAATATATTTACCATTTGTCCTCTGGTCAAATATATCCATAGCATCCATTTTATTCTCACCCATCACATAATGACTATGGATCTCTCCTTGTTCATCATAATAGGTAACCGCAAATTCTTTATCTTTCATACTAAATACCCCTTTTGTTTTTTCCAATTCTCATAATTGTAATTGGTAATGGGCGAAATCATTGGAGCAACTTCGATGCCACCAACTTCTGCTTTATAAATAATACCAAAAAACTCTAACCATCGGTCCGAGGACATAGCAGAAGTGGATAACTCGCAAAGAAGATTTTCAAGTGTTTCTCTATTCATTTTGAAGCCTCAATCTAAATTAGTCTTTCTCATTTGGTATATGTAATTATAACATTTCCCACAGAGAAAGTCAACACTTTTCTTTACTTTATTTTATACTTTGTATCTTTTATCTGGAGTTTTGAAATTTGGTTTTCTCATTACGGTTTTTGCCACCAGGTCAAACTCGCCTTTCTT
>CAYXXQ010000361.1:0-3650 GCA_964469075.1 uncultured Rhodobacter sp. | reverse complement strand
CTTTTCAGAACGTTACGCCACCCTCACCAACACCTCATGCATAATTCGGGCTAAAGCGTTGCTGTTGAGCGGAGGTGTAATCCTTTGCGCCGCAATGATCGTCGTGGTGACTTATTTTATTGCGATGAAGCAGCACCGCGACCAATTCTTTGAACCCCTGATGACACTCGCCAAAGAGCTTTGCATTGAGAGCGGCGGCGTCATCGTGATTATTCCAATGTCCGAAGATGGCCCAGCCCAATGCCTAACGACCGCCCAAGCTGATGATCTTGGCCTTGATGTGGCAGCTTTGATTGGTGGCGGCGACGAATGAACGATTCAGGGCCGCGAGGCCCGCGAGTTTCCTTGTGGTGAGGATTCAACTGGTCCCGTTTCGGCGGGGCCTTTTTTATACGGCATTGCCGTATTTGCCGCTTGACCCAGTTACGGCAATGCCGTATCTTGTGGTATGCACACTGTAATCTGGACAGCCACTTTTCTAACCCAAGCCAAACGCCACGGACTGTCCGAGGCGGACATGGATGCAATTGTGAATACTTTGGCCGATAATCCGGTTGCTGGTGATCTTATGGCCCGAACTGGCGGGGCGCGTAAACTACGCCATGCTGGTCGTGGTGGTGGCAAGAGTGGTGGGTATCGGACGATACATTATTTTGGCGGTGATGATGTGCCTATATTCCTGCTTGCCGTGTACGGGAAAGGTGCGAAAGCAAACCTCACGGACGCCGAGAAGAATGAATTGGCGAAGATACTGCCTTCGCTTGCGGACGCATACCGAGCGAACGTGAAGAAAGTAACGGCTCAACTGGGCCAGAGCAAGAAGTGGAAAAGCAAATGAATTTCGGAGAAGAACTGATCCAAAGCGCAAACGAAGCGCTGGCAATTGCCAAAGGCGAAGCTAAACCCGCTGGCGTGTTTGTGCCAGAAACTGTTGATGTGGCTGCGATCCGCAAACGTCTAAAGCTGTCACAGGTCGCATTCGCCGAGCGCTTTTGTTTGCCTGTCGGCACCGTCAGAGATTGGGAGCAAGAACGGCGCTCACCAGATCGTGCAGCGGTTGTCCTTCTTTCGATTATTGACCGTAATCCCGAAGGTGTTGCCAAAACCCTTGCGGCTGGATGAGGTTTGGGAAGGCCGCTAAATGCCGCTGCGCACAGTGCGCCCAGATGGTTTTTGGCTGGTGACGCCAGTGTTGACGGGTTCGGCCTGGTCGGGCTGCTTACTGGCGGTTTCGGGGCCTTCAAACGTGGAGAGAGGTTCCAATGAAAAACGCCCCAAAAGATGATGATTTCGTTTTTGTTGAAGTCACCAAGACTTTCATGATGTCGAAGTCACAAGCGCGTAAAATGGTGAGTGTTTCGAGATTGATCTACTCCGATAGGACATTTTTTTCACGCGATGATGATGGAACGGAGATTAGAACGACTGGCGAGGACTTCCTGACAGAGGACATGGATCACGATTATGCCGAAGCCGCTGGCGAGCTTGCCGATCCTGAGGGTTTGTTGGGCCTTGAGCTGGTATCGACATCGAGCAAAAACCTTGACGCAAATGCCGTCAACGAACTCGTGCAGTTTTGGCCTGATAACTGGCGTTCGGATGCACTCAAGCGGCTCGATGATCTTGATGACTAGGGGCAAGCGCAATGCTTAAACAGATTCAGTATCGCATGGCCGAAGTAATTTTTCGACCCATCCGCGTGCTATGCGCTTGCTGGGTAGAAGGTCGCAAGACAAGCAATCACTACATGCTGGCAGGATGGACCGTTTTTCTACCTGCGCTTGGTTTTGGTATCATGCTTGGCAAAGGGTTATCATCCGAGGCGTTCCGCTTTGATGCCGAACCTAGCCTGATCGGAAATATCGGACTGTCCTTTGTTTTGGTCTGGCTGGTGTTTACGTCCTATGCTGGCTTAATGGCTGCTGTTACTGGCCTCATAGGCACCGTACGCAACTAAGCCGTATTTCTGCCCGCCGCCCCAGGGCGATGCCCTGCGACAACGGGCCTGCGCTATTCGCGCAGAAACGCTATCGCGTCACCCACACCAGCTTTGTCGTCGTCCCCCATCGTGTCGTCGTGCCAAACCTTCGTTGGTCAAAATATCAGCAATATTTTCCCCACCTATGAAAAGCCTCGCTAAACCTCTGTTGTACCGATCGCGCCCGGGCAGCGCGACCAGATCGACGCCGCGTCCCGACATGACCAGCTCGCGAAGTCTTGCCGTCGCAGCTTGTCCAAGGGCCAGCTCATAATCGCACTGCGGTTTGTAGGTCTCTGGCGTGTCCAGCCCGACCAAACGCCAACTATCACCTGCGAACCGGATAGTATCGCCATCGACAACGTAGATTGCTGATCGCTGTACTCTTTCTGCTTTGACCGGCCCAGCCAGAAGGACAACGATGGCCATCAAACCCGAAAGAAACCACATCGAGGCATGGGCCGGCCGCGAGATTGACCGCGTGTTGCCTTGTGCGTGAATCCCCGTAGGTTCGTGTGCCGTTGTCACTGTCAGTCGCCCCATCATGACCACGGACCACGGACCACCCGTGTTTTCCTGTTGGCAAATCATGCCACAATCGAGAACCAATCGTGAAGCGTCCTTTCACCCATTTCTGTTCTGCCGGAAGATCCTCACTACGTTCCGCGTTTGCGCGTACCTCAGTCGTATTTGCTATCAATGGCAGCTTGGGCATGACGCTGCTTGCCAACATTCTTGATCCTATCCGGCCCTCTAAAAACTGAGCGCTTCGGTTCTCGCGTGTCCCCTTGGCGTTGTTTCTCAAACGGACCATCACTTAGTCTTCTCTTAGCGACCGGCTCAGGCTAACGCCCTCCCCTTCAATCAAAAAAACGGTTTCCACCCGAATTAGAATATTATACAATATTATAATATCGTTCGGACCCTCCGTGTTTTGGTTTGATCGCATCGAATACACGCTTGACCGTTTTTTATCGAAACAACTTCACCAAGGAGACACCACAATGAGAACCTTTGCAGAATTTCAGATCATGGGCCGCGTAGGCAAAATCAAGACAGTCGGCAGCACACTTCGCGTCAGCATCGCAGCCGAGTATGGCCGCAAAGACGACCGAGGCGATTTTCAAGCAAACGCCTACTGGAACGAAGTGACGATCTTCAACGAGAACGTCATTAAGTGGGTGAAAGACAACACGCTTCCCGGCGATTTAGTCCACGCTCGCGGCACGCTTCGCCAAACAAGCTGGGAAAACAGCACAGGTGGCACCGAGTACGGCATGACGCTGGCAGCAGACGATTTCGACAACGCCAGCCAAGACGAACGCCGCCGCGTTGCGAAACAGCAAGAAGGCTCTTAAGCCTTCGGCGGGCCTCACGGCCCGCCCTTTCCGCAAAGGACTTTTGAAGTCCGAACAATGGGCCGCATCATGCAGAACTGGCCCAAACAGGACCTTCGCTGTGGGCTAGGTCAAGGATCAAGTCGCGGACAAACCCGACCTTGACTTCCTCGTGGCCAACGACCCCTTTTCAAATGACGCGACGGCAGCGAAACGCACCAACTGCGGAAACCGGACAGTCGGAGCAAGTGCAAAAGCAGATCTTGGCCAAGTCAGCAAGTGTGCGAAGGGCAGCAACTCTCCGCCTCAGCTTGCGAAGCTTTCTCGTGATCGCC
>CAYXXQ010000360.1:0-3664 GCA_964469075.1 uncultured Rhodobacter sp. | reverse complement strand
GCTGCGCAACCCAGGTTTTCAGCCCGACCGCCGCCCCGGCATACCCGGCCCAATAACCAAACGCAGCGACGCGGCGGCCCGTGTCATCGGTCAGATATTCCAGATCATAAAGGCTGCCGCCCCCGGCCTGAAACCGTCGCAAAAGCGCTGGCCCATCAGCCTGGCCCTTAAAGGCATGCCCGAACATGATATGCCGATGGGGCAGGGGGGTGCCGTCTTCGGGCAGTTCTTTCAGCCCGAAAATGATCGCATCCTGCGGCGCATCTGGCCAACTGTTTTCCGCAGCGATAGTCGCCCCGGCATCCCGGTAGCCGTCAATCGGGATAGCCCGGCAATGGCTTTCTTCAACCGTCACCTGAAACCCGGCTTCACGCAGGGCCACAACCCCGTCCGGGGTGACACCGACCCTTTGTTCGCTTGCGCGCTGCTCGGCGCGGATCCAGATATGCACTGACATGGGTGCTCCGTTCATTTTTTGCCTTGCAAGGATTAGCGTCAGGCCACCGGATTGCCAATGCCTGTTGCGCCAGCTTTCAAGCAGATTGCGGCCCTGACGGGCCAATTCTATCAGCCGCAAAGCGGCAATGCGCTGCGCGCGGCGAGTATTTCCGGAACAATGAGACAGGCGCGGCGGAAAACACCTGCTGAGTGTCGGGTTTCTGATTTGCAGCGATGGCCGCCTGTGGTCTAAGATCGGCAAAAGCCTGCCGTCAGGAGTGGACCAATGACCCAGAAGATAGCGTTTAACCTTGATGGCTCCGATGTGGTCGCAGACCCCGGTGAAACGATCTGGCAGGTGGCCAAAAAGCTGGGCACGACCATTCCACATCTATGTCACAAGGATGCGCCCGGTTACCGGTCCGATGGCAATTGCCGCGCCTGCATGGTGGAAATTGATGGCGAACGGGTTTTGGCGGCCTCCTGCATTCGCACCCCGACCGATGGCATGGTGGTCAAATCACACTCCGCCCGCGCCACGACTGCGCGCAAGATGGTGATGGAACTGCTTTTGGCCGATCAGCCGGATCAGGATCAGGCGCATGACAAATCCAGCCACCTGTGGGACATGGCCGCCGCCCAAGGCGTCACCGACAGCCGTTTTCCGGCGCTCGAAAAAGGCCGCATCCCGCTTCTGGATGACAGCCATGTCGCGATGCGGGTCAATATGGACGCCTGCATCCAGTGCAACCTGTGTGTCCGCGCTTGCCGCGAGGTTCAGGTCAATGACGTGATCGGCATGGCCGGGCGTGGCCATGATGCCTATCCGGTATTTGATATGGACGACCCGATGGGCGACAGCACCTGCGTGGCTTGCGGCGAATGCGTGCAGGCCTGCCCAACCGGGGCTTTGATGCCGGCAACTGTGCTGGATGATCAGCAGATCGGTGACAGCGCAGACTATGACAGCGAGGTCGCAAGCGTTTGCCCGTTCTGTGGGGTTGGCTGCCAGATTTCGCTGAAGGTCAAGGACGGCCGCGTTAAATATGTCGAGGGCCTGAACGGCCCGGCCAATGAACAGCGGCTTTGCGTCAAGGGCCGGTTCGGCTTTGATTACATCCACCACCCGCACCGTCTGACCAAGCCCCTGATCCGCCGCGACGACGCCCCGGCCAAGGGTCTGAATGTCGACCCCGGCAATCCGCTGACGCATTTCCGCGAAGCCAGCTGGGACGAGGCGATGACCGTCGCCGCCAACGGCCTGGGCGGGCTGCGCGATCAACATGGCGGCAAATCTGTCGCAGGGTTTGGCAGCGCCAAATGCACCAATGAAGAGGCGTATCTTTTTCAGAAACTGATCCGCCAGGGGTTCGGCCATAACAATGTCGATCACTGCACCCGGCTGTGCCACGCCTCCTCGGTCGCGGCGCTGATGGAAAACGTCGGCTCGGGCGCCGTAACCGCCACCTTCAACCAGATCGAAAACGCCGATTGCGCCATCGTAATCGGCGCCAATCCGGTCGAAAACCACCCCGTCGCCGCCACATATTTCAGGCAATTCGCCAAACGTGGCGGCAAGCTGATCGTGATGGACCCGCGCGGCGTCGGCCTTGGCCGTTTTGCCAGCCAGCGGGTGCAATTCCGCCCGGGTGCCGATGTCAGCCTGCTGAACGCGATCATGCATGTGATCGTCGAAGAAGGCCTTTACGACAAAGACTACATCGCCAAATACACCGAAAACTGGGAGGCTGAAAAAGCCCATCTGAAAGATTTCATTCCAGAAGCGATGGAAGGCATCTGCGGCGTCTCCGCGGACCAAATCCGCAGCGTCGCCCGCGAGTTTGCCAATGCCAAGGCCGGGATGATTTTCTGGGGCATGGGCATTTCCCAACACATCCACGGCACCGATAATTCACGCTGCCTGATTTCGCTGGCGCTGATGACCGGCAATATCGGCAAGCCCGGCGCTGGCCTGCATCCGCTGCGTGGCCAGAACAACGTGCAGGGCGCATCTGATGCCGGCATGATCCCGATGTTCCTGCCGGATTATCAGACTGTTACCGATGATGGCGTGCGCTCTGCCTTCAACGAGATCTGGCAATCGGACGTCGATTTTGGGGCCGAAAAAGGCCTGACAGTGGTTGAAATCATGGATGCGATCCATGACGGCCAGATCAAGGGCATGTATATCCTCGGCGAAAACCCGGCGATGTCCGACCCTGATGTCGAACATGCCCGCGACGCGCTGGCCAGTCTGGATTGCCTGGTGGTGCAGGATATTTTCATCACTGAAACCGCCAATTACGCCGATGTCATCCTGCCCGCCAGCGCTTTTGCGGAAAAATCCGGCACCGTCACCAATACCAACCGGCAGGTCCAGATGGGTCGACCCGCCGTGCCCCCCCCGGGGGAGGCACGCGAAGACTGGGCGATCACCGTCGATCTGGCGCAGCGGCTGGGTCTGAACTGGGCTTACAGCCATCCGTCTGAGATTTTTGCCGAAATGAAGCGCGGCATGGCCTCGTTTGACAACATCACCTGGGACCGCCTGAAGACCGAGGCCGTGACCTATCCCTCCCTGTCCCCCACCGATCCGGGGCAGGCGATTGTCTTTGGCGACGGCTTCCCGCGCACTGACGGCCGCGCGAAATTCACCCCCGCTGACGTGATCGCGCCCGATGATGTGCCTGACGCCGATTACCCGATGATCCTGACCACCGGGCGGCAGCTCGAGCATTGGCATACAGGGTCAATGACCCGCCGCTCAAAAGTGCTGGACATGATGGAGCCTGAGGCGAATTGCTCCCTCCACCCCAAAACCTTGCGCAAACTCGGCGTGCCCCCCGGCGGCATGCTGCGTCTAACGACCAAGCGCGGTAGCATCGTCACAATGGCCCGCGCCGACCGCGCGGTGGCCGAAGACATGGTGTTCCTGCCGTTTGCCTATGTCGAAGCGGCGGCGAATATCCTGACCAACCCGGCGCTGGACCCTTACGGCAAAATCCCCGAATTCAAGTTTTCCGCCGTCCGGGTGGAAAAGGTGGAAGAGGTGGCGGCGGAGTAGAGTTGCCCAACTCAGGGTTGATCCGACCCCGCCGCAAGCGCAGAAACAATTGACCGGCCCCCCATGATGCGCCTATTGTCACGCCTCTTCAAACCGGAATGGGATGCCCCTGATGCGCAGTTTTTCCGCCCCGATCGCTCAGCAGATTTGGGATATGAAATA
>CAYXXQ010000359.1:0-3667 GCA_964469075.1 uncultured Rhodobacter sp. | reverse complement strand
GCACGGAACACTTCCAGCGGATAGCGCAGCCGGTTTTCCAGGCTGCCGCCGTATTCATCGCCACGCTGGTTGCTGATCGGCGTGATAAAGGACGAGATCAGATAACCATGAGCGGCGTGCAGTTCCACCATGTCAAACCCGGCCCGAGCCGCCATTTCAGTTGCGGCGGCAAACTGATCGCGGACCAAATCCATGTCAGAACGGTCCATTTCCTTTGGCACCTGATTGCCCGCAGCCCACGCAATCGCCGAGGCTGACATGATCGGCCAATTGCCTTCCTTCAGAGGCTTATCAATCGCCTGCCAGCCCAATTGGGTGGACCCTTTGCGCCCGGAATGGCCGATCTGACAGCAGACCTTCGCCCCGGATTCAGCATGGGCAAAATCAACGATCCGCGCCCAGGCCGCCTGATGTTCCGGCGCATAAAGGCCCGGGCAACCCGGCGTGATCCGCCCCTCGGCAGACACGCAGGTCATTTCGGTATAAACCAGCCCGGCACCACCCTTGGCGCGCTCGCCGTAATGCACCAGATGCCAGTCGGTCGGGCAGCCATCGACGGCCTTATATTGCGCCATCGGCGACACCACGATGCGGTTTTTCAACGACATGTCGCGCAGGTTAAGTGGCGCGAACATAGGCGCACGCGCACTGTCGATCCCGGCCTGTTTGTTGAACCAGCGTTCCGCTGATTCCAGCCAGTCAGGATCCCGCAACCGCAAGTTTTCATGGCTGATCCGCTGGCTGCGGGTCAGCAGCGAATAATTCAGCTGCACCGGGTCCAGATCAAGATAGCGCTCGACCTCTTCAAACCATTCAAGGCTGTTGCGGGCCGCCGATTGCAGGCGCAAAACCTCCAACCGCCGCTCGTCCTGATAGCGCTCAAACGCCGCTTCCATTGTCGGTTCGGAATGCAGATACGTCGCCAAAGAAATCGCACTGTCAAACGCCAGTCGCGAGCCTGAGCCGATCGAAAAATGCCCCGTCGCCGCCGCATCGCCCATCAGCACGACGTTTTCATGATGCCATTTTTCACAAATCACCCGCGGAAAGTTCATCCAAACGGCCGAGCCGCGCAAATGATCCGCATTGGACATCAGCCGATGCCCGTCCAGATGATCCTTGAACACCGTTTCGCAGGTCGCGACCGTGTCTTCCTTGCTCATGCCCTCAAAGCCCCAGTTATCCCAGGTTTCTTGGGTGCATTCGACAATCACGGTCGCGGTGCTGACGTCAAACTGATAGGCATGAACCCACATCCAGCCATGCTTTGATTTCTCAAAAATGAAAGTAAAGGCGTCGTCAAATTTCTGATGCGTCCCCAGCCAGATGAACTTGCACAGCCGCACGTCGATATCGGGTTTGAATGCGTCGGTATATTCCTGACGCACCAGCGAATTGATGCCATCCGTGGCAACCACCAGATCATAGTCTTGGCGATAGTCTTCCGCCGATGCGAACTGGGTCTCAAACACCAGGTTCACCCCAAGTTCACGCGCGCGGGCTTGCAGGATGATCAGCATCTGTTTGCGCCCGATCCCGGCAAAGCCGTGCCCACCGGACACCAGCCGCTGGCCCTTGTGGATCAGCGCGATATCGTCCCAATAGGCGAAATGATCGCGGATCGCGTCGGTGCTGACAGGGTCATTCCCCTGCATATTGTCAAGCGCATCATCTGAAAGCACAACGCCCCAGCCGAAGGTATCATCGGGCTTGTTGCGCTCTATCACCGTCACGTCATGACTGGCGTCCCGTAGTTTCATACTGATGGCAAAGTAAAGACCGGCAGGTCCGCCGCCCAGGCACGCGATTTTCATAGCCATCCCCCGTGGTTGTTGATCGAGTCACTTATAAAATCTTAATGCACAACATAAATATTTCAAGGGTAAAATATCGCAGCCTCAAGTTTCAAGCCAAACAGCATGCCCTCCCTGGGTTTCTTTATTGCCCAAATACTCAAACGGAGGGCAGCGCCCCCCAAATAACGTCTCCTCAAACGCCAAGCCTACGGCTGAAACAACGGCGTCGTAATAAGACGGGCCGGGCGCATCTCGCCCAAAATCTCAATCTCAACCGCCATGCCGTCCTTCGCCATCTCGCTTGGCACAAACCCCATCGCGATGGATTTGTCCGCATAATGCGAATAGCCGCCGGATGTGCAGAACCCAACGACTTTGCCGCCAACCCAGATCGGCTCATAAGCCACGACATCCGCGTCAAACGCGTCGACTTCAAACACACACAACGCGCGCGCAGCCCCTGCTGTCTTTTCCGCCATTGCCGGTGTTTTGCCAATGAAATCAACCGGTTTGTTCCAACTGACAAATCGATCCATGCCGGTTTCACAAGGTGTGTAGTCCGGGCAGAACTCCCGCCCCCAACTGCCAAAGAACCGGTCAAGCCGCAGCGACATCATCGCCCGCATGCCAAACGGGCGCAGCCCCAGATCGGCCCCGGCCTCGGCCAGCGTCCGATAAAGCGCGCGCTGGCTGGCAGCATCGGCAAAAATCTCATAACCCAGATCGCCGGTATAACTGACCCGCTGAACGACCGCGTCGACCATGCCGACCGACAAGTGCCGCACGTCCATAAAGCGAAACGCCGCGTCGGAAACATCCGCCCGCGTCACCCGCACCAGCAAGTCGCGCGCGTTTGGCCCGGCGATCTGAAATCCAATGAAACTGTCTGAGCAGTTTTCGACCGACACACCGTGATCCGGCAGGTTCTGAAAGAACCACCGCATGTGAAAAGCCTGCGCGCCATAGCTGGCGGTTAGCCGGAAATCGCCTTCCTGAAGGCAAGACACAGTGAAATCGCCGATCAGTTTGCCCTTGGGCGACAGCATTGGTGTCAGCGACATCCGGCCCGGTTTGGGAATACGCCCTGCCATGATCCGGTCAAGCCAGCCCCGTGCATCCGGCCCGGTGACACGGTATTTGCCGAAATTATGCACCTCATTGATGCCAACCGATTGGCGAACCGCCAGAACCTCCTGCCGGGTCGCCTCCCACGCGTTGGAGCGGCGAAAAGACGGCGTTTCAAACCGCGTTTCGCCGTCCAGCGCGAAGTAATTCGGCACCTCCATCCCGTATTGTGCGCCAAAGACCGCCCCCTGATCTTTCCAGATATCATAAGCCGGGGTGGTCTTGAACGGGCGGCAGGCGGGCAGTTCTTCGTTCGGATAGTTCACGCTGAACCGCCGCTGATAGTTTTCCACCACTTTCGGGCGGGTGTAGCCAGGCGTGATCCAGTCGCCAAATCGCGCCACATCCATTGCGATGACATCGCGCTCAGGCTCCCCCTCGATCATCCACTGCGCCAGACTTAGCCCGACCCCGCCGCCCTGGCTGAACCCGGCCATCACGCCACAGGCCGACCAATAATTTTTCAGCCCCGGAATTGGGCCGACCAGCGGATTGCCATCAGGCGCGAAGGTAAACGGGCCGTGAATGACGTTCTTGACCCCGGCACGTTCCAGTATCGGATAGCGTTTATAGGCAAACGCGATGCTGTCTTCGATTTTGTCGAGGTCATCCGGCAAAAGCTCATGGCCGAAATCTTCCGGTGTGCCGTCAATCGCCCAGGGTTTGCAGGGCTGTTCATAAAACCCGATGCACAAACCGCGGCCTTCCTGGCGCAGATAACTTTCACCACCGGGGTCCATCACATG
>CAYXXQ010000358.1:0-3668 GCA_964469075.1 uncultured Rhodobacter sp. | reverse complement strand
GTCATCCAGTATTTGTCGGTGAAGCCGACCCAGCCATTGGCCTGCACGTCGATCAGATCGACCGCCGCACCCTCGGCCTGGTTGAAGGTTGCATCCGGCATGTCGTCGTAATCGACTTCCTGGATTTCGCCATCGCTGGCGCGGACCACACCTTCGTGCAGGATATAAAAGCCGATCACCTCGGGCTCCCCATGCCGGGCGATGATGCCATAGGGGGAGACCTTTTGCGTGGCCGTGCCGGTATTGGTGACGGATTGTTCCACGGTGAAAAGGTAATCCGCGTCTATCGAGATTTTGCGGTGGAATATCAGGCCTTTACCGTTGTCCCAGACCAGCGTGACCGGGGTGTCAACGGTCAGTTTGTCGCCGCTTTGAAGCGCCCAAGGGGTGTTGGCGCCGGGCACATCGGCGAATTCCAGATCACCAACCGGGGCCCAGCCGTAAAGCGCGTAATAGGCTTCGGTGCCGCCGACCGGCGATAGCAGGGTCACTTCGGCAGACGTGGCGTCCAGCGTGACGCGGTAATCTTTTAGCGACAGATCATCAATCCGCCCGCCTTTCAGCGAGAGGGAGCCGGTCAGACGCGGTGTTTCAATCAAGATCCGGTCGGTCTTGCCCAGCGCGTTGGCGCGGGATTGGGCCGGGGTGGTCGTCAGGCTGGGCGCACTTGCGACATCCCCCGCCGTTACGGCATTTGGCGTCGGTGCAACTTCGCCTGTGGCGGTGGTCTGATCCGGTGGGGTCAGAACCGGCTCGGGCGGCACGGGTGAAAAGAAGGTGATCCAGACCAGGATCACCATCGCACTCAGTGCAGTTGCAAGAATAAGGTTCTTATTCTGATCGTCCATTCCAAAGCCCAGTCTGAGGTTTTCGATAGGGTGGTTCAACAGATGTCGCCCCCAAAGGTCAAGCGGTTTTCCGGCATTCGCGCGGTCGCGCCGCCCCTGAGCGGGGTTTCGCAGCAAGGCAGGCGGCGGGTTGCCGGTTCAGGGGGAAGTTTGGCGGATTTGGCGGAGGATGAGGGAGTGGCGCGCGAGCTGGGCTTAGCGCAGGCAGGCGGCTGTGGAGTTTGTTTGAGTTGTGTGGGCTTTGGCTGAGGCTGGGCTAAGGTTGGCCAGGGGGTGATTGGCTGCTGGGTGTGCGATTGCCCATTGGTCCAAGATGGTGTGTACACCGGTATCATCCGGCGATTGCCCATCGGCCAGCGTTAGCAATTGCCTAACTGATCCCGGTTTACACGTGCCTTTTGTTCAGCGTTGGCGTGCTTGCCTGGCCCGATCTTGGAGGTGCAGATCGGCCTTGGCTGGCCTTTGCTTATGGGCAGATGTTTGTTGTCAGATGCTATGCGGTCCCAGCGATCTGGCTGGCACGTCCCGATCAGTATCCAACGCCGCAATCGCTTGCCCGTCGTGATCAGCCGGTTTTGCGGTCGGGGTTGCTGATGCTTTTGTCGAGCTTGTCGCGATGCTGGGTCAGCCAGGCGATGCTGTCTTCAAACGGCATTGGTTTGGCGACGCCAAAGCCCTGGATGTAGCGACAGCCTAGCTGGGCCAGGCGGCTATGTTCACCGATGGTTTCCACGCCTTCGGCCAGGGTTTCCAGCCCCAGGCTTTCGGCCATGCGGATGATGGCCGAGGTCATCATCTGTTGTTCCTGATCCTGGTCGAGCTTGGTGATGAACATTCGGTCGATCTTGATCCGGTTGACGGCGAAACGGCGGATATTGGCAATCGCGGCATGGCCGGTGCCGAAGTCATCAAGGTCGATGCCAAAGCCCTGGGACGCCAGCGCGCGGATGTTGCGGGTGATCACGTCGTCGTCTTTTTCGGTGACGACATTTTCCAGCACTTCGATGGTAAGGCGGGATGGGGCGACGTCGAAGCGATCAACCTCCCACTTGATTTTTTCGACCAGTTTCGGATTTCGCAACTCCTCAGACGAGAAATTGACGCCGACGCTGGCGATGCGAAAACCGGCCCGGTCCCAGGCTTTGAGGGCCGAAAGGCTGTGATACAAAACCACCTCGCCCAACCGTTCAGATTTGCCCGAGCTTGCGATGGTTTTCAAAAACAAATCCGGCATGACCACACCATTGATCGGGTGTTCCCAGCGGGCCAATGCCTCAAAACCCACGACTTCGCCGGTATCGGTGCAGATCTGGGGTTGGAAATAGGGCCGGATCTGGCCATTTTCCAACGCCGCCTCGATCTCAGCCGAAAGGCTGTGCATTTTTTGCGCATCACGCCGCATTTTCGGGGAAAAGCTGCGGGTGGTGCCGCCGCCTTCGCGATAGGCCAGTTCCAGAGCGATTTCGGCGCTGGCAAGCACGGATTCCGCGTCGGCGCGCGGGGCGCGGCCTGACAGGCAGATGCCGATGGAGCAGTCCAGATAGCAGGTGATCTGGTCAATGCTGAACGGGTGGCTGATGGCGGTGCGGGCGCGGTCGGCAACCGCGAGGGCAATGGCGATATCGGCCTTTTTGACCGGGTCGAGAACGATGGCAAAGCCGTCGCCGTCAATCCGCGCGACGATATCACTGTCGCGCACGCATTCCCGCAAACGATTGCCGATTTCCTGAAGCACCCGGTCACCGGTTTCCAAGCCATAACGGTCGTTGACCTGACGAAACCGGTCGATATCGACATGCAGCACGGCGGTTTCACGGCCGGTATTGCGCTGGGCCGTCAGAAAATCGCCCAGGCGTTCTATTGTGTGCTGACGGTTTGACAGGCCGGTCAGCGCGTCGATTTTATCGCGGTCCTGCAACGGTTCGGACGTGGCCAGGGTGTGGCGCTTGATCAGTTCCTGAAAGGCCAGAAGCAGCGGAAACATGAAGCTGATGACGAACAGGATCACTTCCGAGGCGGTCCAGTAGGCGATGATGATGAACAGCGGAAGAAAGCTAAGAAGCTGAAATTCCGCAAATCCGCGTTTCAGGCGCAAGGCCGCTTGTGATGTTTGTCGTTCAGCCATCAATCTGTCCCCCCAAAAGGTGTGCAGCAGTGACGCGATTTACCGTCGCGTCTGGCCCTGACATTAGCGGACCCGTCCTGATTTGCGGGTTAACGCGCCTGGGGTAAAACACCGGGGATTTGTGGCGAATTGTTCGCTTTTTGAACCTGTTTGCGGGGCGAGCCTAGTCGCTTTCGCGTCGCATCAGGCCTGCAAAATCAAACAGCTCGGGGTCCAGCAGATGGCTGGGGCGGGCGTTCATCAGGGCGCGGAACATCACTTGCCGCCGGCCGGGGGCGTTTTTTTCCCAGCCGTCCAGAATTGCCTTGACCTGCTGGCGTTGCAGCCCGTCCTGACTGCCGCACAGATCGCAGGGAATAATGGGGTATTTCATCGCGGCGGCGAACTTTTCGCAATCCGCCTCGGCGACATTGGCAAGCGGTCGATAGACGAACAAATCGCCCTCTTCATTCAGCAGTTTTGGCGGCATCGTGGCAAGGCGGCCGCCATGAAACAGGTTCATGAAAAAGGTTTCAAGAATGTCGTCGCGGTGATGCCCCAGCACGATGGCGGAGCACCCCTCTTCGCGTGCGACGCGATAAAGATTGCCACGTCGCAAGCGCGAACACATTGCGCAGAAGGTGCGGTTGGCGGGCACTTTCGCGGTGACGATGGAATAGGTGTCCTGATATTCGATGCGGTTCGGAACACCCATG
>CAYXXQ010000357.1:0-3676 GCA_964469075.1 uncultured Rhodobacter sp. | reverse complement strand
CAGTTGCGATGGAAGCGGCGTCCGGCAATGGGCTTGACGCATTGCGCGGGGCCATCGGCCCACTTGGCGGGGCATGCGGCGCCTGCCACAAAGCCTACCGCGCCCCGGAATGAGCTGTAGGATGAAGCTGCGAAATGCCAGCTAAAGGACAGGTCTGAATGCGCCGTTTCGGGCTGATCCTGGTGGCTTTGATATTTGCGGGCGGTGGGCTGTTCTGGCAGCTGACCGCCCCCAAATATGTCGACCCCGCCGATCTTGCCGGTCTGGTGGGGGATGCTGCGCGCGGCGAAAAGATGTTCGCGCTTGGCGGCTGCGCTTCCTGCCACGCGGCCCCAGATGCAACGGGTGCTGCAAAGCTGGTTCTGTCAGGTGGCAAAAGTTTTGTTACCGAATTTGGCACGTTCTATGCGCCCAATATTTCACCCGATCCCCGGCACGGCATCGGCGGGTGGAGCGATGCTGACCTCGCCTCGGCCATGCGCTACGGCAGCACGCCCGAGGGCAGTCATTATTATCCGGCCTTTCCTTACACGTCCTACAGCCGGGCCAGCCTTGGCGATATTGTCGACCTCAGGGCCTATCTTAACACCCTGCCCGCCACAGCCCAGCCGGATCGCGCCCATGATGTCGGGTTTCCGTTCAACATTCGCCGCAGTCTCGGGGGCTGGAAGCTGCTGTTTCTGCGCGACGGGTTTGTGCTGGCAGATGCTGGTCTAACGGATGACACAAAGGCCGGGCGCGACATGGTCGAAGGCCTTGGCCATTGCGCCGAATGCCACACGCCGCGCGGGATGCTTGGCAATCTGCGCCGGTCAGCCTGGATGTCTGGCGCACCTAACCCGTCAGGGCGCGGCACGATCCCACCGCTGGCCCCCGGTGCCAAAGGGCTCAGCTGGTCGGAAAGTGACATTGCGGAATACCTGAAATCGGGTTTCACCCCTGAGTTTGACACCGCAGGCGGGGAAATGGCCGAGGTGGTGGAAAACACCAGCCAACTAAGCGATGCTGAACGTTTGGCGATAGCGGCTTATCTGAAGGCTTTGCCGCCGCTCGATTGATCCGGCGGACCTGGCGAGTTTTCAGCACTTTGCCGCAGTTTTGCGGTTGATCCCCCGCTGGCTTCCGGGTTCACATGGCGCATCCTTGCTGGAAAGCGATACTGTGATGAAACATTTTGGCATAGCCGCGATTGTCTCTGTCTTGGCCGCCGTCTTTGGCGGACTGCTGATGGCCGAAGAAACGCCGAGGCTGATCTGTTTTGGCAGTGATCCCGACTGGAAACTGGGGCTGACAGCGGATCAGGCCGATTTCAGCTACAAACGCGCGGTGCGGTTTGATATTCCGCACCAGGCCCAGGCTGAAAACCGCGACTGGCCGCGCGCGTTGACCTTGCTGGCCCAGACCGACACCGCGATTTTGCTGCTGGATCAGGATATCTGCACCGTTGACGGGCAGACCTATGCGATTTCCGCCGATGTTTTGACCCAGGATGGCAGTGCTGCAATCCTGCTGACCGGCTGCTGCAAGAAGGCACTCCCATGAGCGCGTCGCAACCGCTGAAAGCTGCCGCCTTTATGATGGGGGCGGTGGTGTCGTTTACGTCAATGGCGGTCGCGGGGCGGGAGCTAAGCCACGAGCTGGATACGTTTGAGATTATGACCTACCGGTCGCTGATCGGCATCGTTGTCGTGCTGCTGATCGGCAAATGGGCAGGCACATTGCATCAGGTCACGCGCCAGCATATGGGACTGCATCTGATGCGCAATACCAGCCATTTCATCGGCCAGAACCTGTGGTTTTACGCGGTGACGGTGATCACCCTGCCCCAGCTTTTTGCATTTGAGTTTTCGGTCCCCCTTTGGGTCGCGCTGTTCGCGCCGTTCTTTCTGGCCGAAAGGCTGACGGCAACGCGGCTTGTCTCGGCTTTGATCGGGTTTCTCGGCATCCTGATCGTCGCCCGCCCAGATCAACTGGGCCTCAGCCCGGGTATCATCGCGGCCGCCCTCAGCGCGCTTGGGTTTACTGGCTCGGCCATTGCCACCAAGTTGTTAACCCGCAGCCAGTCGACCACCTGCATCATGTTCTGGCTGACCGTGATGCAGGCGATCCTGGGGCTGATTTGCGCCGGGTATGACGGCGATATCGCGCTGCCAAGTGCCGAGACGCTGCCCTGGGTCATCCTGGTCGGGTTGGCCGGGTTGTTCGCGCATTTCTGCATCACCAGTGCCTTGCAAATTGCGCCTGCGATCATTGTCTTTCCGATGGATTTCGTGCGTCTGCCGCTGGCCGCGGTTGTCGGAATTTTGCTTTACAATGAACCGCTTGAGGTGGCGGTGTTCCTTGGGGCCGCGATCATTCTGGCCGCGAATTTCTATAACATCCGGGCCGAACAGCGCAGTGGCGTTAAGGTTTGACGCGCTGAGGTTCCTGTGACGCGGCAAGCGCTAGAACAACACCATATCCCGGGGCAATATTCATCCGGTCACCATAGCCCTTTGCCAGCATCAGCCGATGCATTTTCTTCAGCCGAAAGCAGGGCACATGCATGATCAGGTGATGTTCCAGGTGATAATTGACCCAATATGGCGCTACGAAAAGTGCGGCCAGCGGCGTGGCCAAGGTTGTGCGGACATTGCGAAACGGGTTGTCTGAATACTCGGTCACCGCGTGTTCGGCGATGTTGCGAATGCGCAAAACCAGTTGGAACCAGGTGACAAGCGGCAGCAGCCAGAAAGCAAACCACCACCACCAGGCGCCGATCAACGTCATCAGGGTAAAGAGGACGGCATTTGCCAGCAACGCCCCGCGCAAACCGCCACCTTTGAAAGCCTGGGCCTGTTTCTGCGCCTCGGCCAGGGCGTCTTGATCGCCGGCCAGATTCAGGGAAAGACGGATTTGCGCAAGGATTTGCCGCGCGCCGGTGCGGCCCGTCAGATCGCGCAGAAACTTGCGGATGAGGCTGTGACCGGTCGTTGGAAAGGCCTGGGCCAGCGAAATATCGGGATCCTGCGTCGTTTGAGTGAATCTGTGATGGACGAAATGATAATGGCGATAGGCCAGCATATCCGCCAAAATCGGGTTGCCACACAGCCAAACCCCCGCGATTTCATTGGCGTGTCGGCTTTTGAACAACGCCCGGTGGGCCGCGTCATGCATCAGGATCGCCAGGCCCAGCTGGCGCGATCCGATCAGCGCCACGGCGAGTAGAAAGCTAAGCAGATTGGGAAAGGCTTTGAAGACCAGCAGCGCGAACAGCGCGATGCCGTAGCAGTGCAACAGCAGCGCTGCCCCCATCTGGTCGGACCGCTTGGCGAGGGGGCGAATCTCCTCCGAAGTCAGGAATTTTTTGCCGGGTGTCATGGGGGGAAAGCTTAGGGCCAGCGGTTGCAATCGGTCAATTCCTATGTCGGTTTGCACTGGGAATGAAGCAATGCGCAAGAAACGGGTTGGAAAGCGGGCTGGGGCGGGTATCAAGTTGGTATTTGACGGCTTAGGCAAATATGAAGCGGCGTGAGGCAGATGCTTAAAATGACGGGAGGGCATGCAGATAAAAACGATGATTGGCCAGGTCATTTCGGCTCGACTAGTAGAGTAGTCGACTAGAGGACTAGTCGACCGGTTGACCAATCGACCAATCGACCAATCGACCAATCGACCAATCGACCAATCGACCAAT
>CAYXXQ010000356.1:0-3676 GCA_964469075.1 uncultured Rhodobacter sp. | reverse complement strand
ATCCCGATGAGCCAGATCATCGCCAATATCAAAATCGCCATCGGCGGCGGTATCAACGAACCGCGCGATGCCCTTTTAGCCATTCTGTACGGCCTGTTAACCAACCCCGATCAGTTGGCGCATCTGAAAGAAACCGGCAATTGGGGCGATGCGTTTGAAGAAGGCGTGCGTTGGGTTGCCCCGATCCAGGTCAGCGCCCGCCGCGCCACCGAAGACACCGAAATTCGTGGGTTTGACATCCCAAAAGACGAAGTTGTGTTAACGATCCAGGCCTCGGCCAACCATGATGAGGAGTTGTTTGAAGCCCCCGAGAAGTTCAACATTTTCCGGGATCGCGCCCCGCATCAGTCTTTTGGCAGCGGCCCGCATCACTGCCTTGGCACCCATCTGGCGCGGCATATGCTTGGCAAAGTCATGCTGCCGATGATCTTTGAGCGCTTCCCGAACATGCGTCTTGCTTCGCCCGAAGACGTGATCTGGCAAGGGTTCGCCTTTCGCGGGCCCCTGAACCTGCCGGTGCGGCTGACTTAGGCATCATTGCGCCTAAAGGGGCGAAAAACCACGGCTTTACAAGCTGTTAACCACGTCACAAAATCACCATAAAAACCCCGGATACTTCCTTAACGGAGGGGTCGGGGCAGGCCAATGGCATTTATATCAGAAGTTAATTTTAAAGGCGGGTCAGGTTCGGCCGGCGGTGAGTTCGTTGAGATCACGCTGGCCCCAGGTGACGACCCGGCAGATTTCGTCGTAAGCGTCTATGCAACCGACGGCACGCTGCATCTGACATCGGGTATTTCTGGCGGCGAGATCACGCTGTCCTCGTTGACCGGTGACCCGCATCCGGATGACGCGAATTTCACGATCTATATCATTCCCGTCGGCATTCGTAATGCCAACAGCGATGCCAACGAAGGCTCGGCCATTGCGCTGACGGATACGTCGGATGGCTCCGTGGTTGATTTCTTCGGGGCGCTTACTGTGCCGGTTACCGCGACCGAAGGGGCGGCGGCTGGGGCGACGGCGGATCAGGTGATCGATCACACGACAACGCCGGATGGTCAAAGCTATCTTCAGGATATTTATGGCACCCAGACCACCGGCAGTTCTTCTAGTGGCAGCTCGGTCATTTGTATATCTGGCGATAGCCTTGTGGCCTGTGCTGCCGGGGCGAAACCGGCCGGAGAGGTCAGGCTTGGCGATCTGGTTCAGACGCTGGATCATGGATTTCAGCCGGTGCGCTGGATCGGCTCACGCACGATGTTGGCCGCAGATCTAGCCCCTGAAAGTGGCGCTGTTCCGGTTCGGATTTCCAAAGGAGCTTTGGGTCAGGATCAGCCGGATCGTGACCTTCTTGTGTCCCCGCAACACCGGGTTCTGCTGCGGTCCAAAGTCTGTCAGCGGGTCTTTGGCGTGGCCGAGGTTCTGGTCGCGGCCAAAAAGCTGATCGGGTTTGACGGCATTGATTATGCTATTGCGGTCCGCAGCATTTCCTATGTCCACATCGCGTTTGATCAGCATGAGGTTATTTTCGCAGAAAGCGCGCTGGTCGAAAGCCTGCTTGGCGGTCCTGAGGCCTTGCGGATTATTTCCGGGGAAGCCAATGAAAGCCCTTGGCAGGCAGGCCAGACGCATCCCCTTACCCTGCTGCCCGACACCCCGGCACGCCTGATCGCGCGGGGCGGAAAGCTGCAAAAGCTGTTGGAAAGACTGCATAAAAACGCGAAACCCTTGGTGGATGAAGCGTTTGAAGCCGGTCCCAGCAGGGCGGTGATATAGCATCACCGCGGCGTTGGTTCGTTAGGTGGCTTCTTGCGGTTTCTGGCTGGTATAATCCTCGGCAACCAGTTGGGATAGATCGCGGACAAAACTTAGCAGATAGGTCAAAAACATCGACAGCATCAATAGTTCCAGCATCGCGACAAAGACGGAATGGCTGTGGTTGTTCAAAAATTCCACATGGCGCGGGGCGTAAAACAGCAGGGCGTATGATATCGCAAGTGCGGCAATGAGCAGTGAGATCGGCCAGCGCCGGGCCTGACGTTTTTGCCAAGGCATACCCTGACGTTCAGCCCCGGGCGCGTGGGCCAGTTGACGGCTAAGATAACCGCTTAACATGATGCTGATCGCGTGACCTGCAAACAGCATGTAACTGCCAAGAACATGCGGCCCGGAACTGGTGTGTGACGGGTAATGCACCACCATCAGCATGCCAATTGCCGCCATAAGTTGCAGCAACCCGGCCAGCAGAACATAGCCGCGCCAAAAATACCGCCGCCAAGGCGACCCGCCGCTTAACAGCCGATCCGCCATGATCCAGTAGTAGCGGATCACCAGCCAGACTGCGAAGATTAGAAACGGCGTTGTGGCAAACAACAGGATCTCAAACGGGTCGGACACTGTCTGATCGTTCAGCGCCCCACTTAAAGTCGGGTGCCAGCGTGCCGTCGCCTCGGGGTGGAGGGTGGTGAAACGCCACTGGATCCACAGCAGGCCCGGAATAATCAGGGCAGGCGCAACCGGCAGCAGCGCGACACCGTGATAGGCCGACAGGGGGGGCTTGCCGGTCGGGTGGTTGCCGGGTTTGGGCGATGCAGGTTGGATCATGCCTTTCTTATTGAACGCGAAATCCGGGAAATCAACTGATTTTGCCGCGATATCCGCCCCGTCCTTTGTTTACATTCTGCCAGTCCGCCGGTTTAATGCCGGCTGAGGTGAGGCAAGGGGTGGGCTGATGTCGGACAATCGCGGCAAGTTGTGGTATTTTGCCTGGTATCTGGGCATCTCAACCCGTGAAAGATTGTTTGGCGGCAAGCGTATCGACTTGTTTGAAAAGGAAAAATTCAGCGATCTTCAAACCTATTATCAAGCCGAAGTTCTGGACGTTGGCTGCGGGCGCGGTGATTTTGCCAAGATGCTGTTCGACGAAGGTTTGGATGTTGCCTGCATTGATGTGGTTAACAAAATCGCCTTCCCGGAACTAAGTTTCACACCCTATGACGGCAACAATATTCCTTTTGCCGACAACCGGTTCAAAACCTCGCTGGCGATGTTCATTTTGCACCATGCCGACGATCAGCAACAGGTGCTGGCTGAAATGGCGCGGGTGACGGACGGGCATATCCTGATCGGTGAGGACGTGCTTGAAAACCGGCTCGATCGACTGTTTGCCGAAGGGCATATCCGGTCATCACAGTGGAGCCAGGGCGCCAAAGGGTTTCATACCCATCAGGAATGGCTGGCGATTTTTGCCAAGCTTGGTCTGGAGCTGGTCGAAACCCGGAAAATCCCCCGCTACAAGGAACCGATCTACCCGGTTGCCAGGCGCGTTTACGTCTTGAAAACCCCGCCAGTGGTCTAGACGCCAGGGCCTGTGAACAGCACAGATGTCAGCCCAGATCAAAGAACCGTTCTAGCTCCACATCCGGGATTTTGCCTTGAAACGCGTCGTGCTGGCTTTGCCTAGAAGCGCTGAAAGTTTCAACAAAACGAGGGCTTAGCCAGTCCTGCGCAAAGCTTGAGGCAGCCATACGGCGGATCGCTTCCGGCATCGCGCGGGCGAAATCCGGGCCTGTCTCTTGGGCGTAGCCATTGCCGATCACCTCGGCCTCTGGCTCTATTTTGTTGATCACGCCATCAAGCCCGGCTGCAAGGGTCGCGGCGACATTAAGGTAAG